>JABSRS010000109.1:0-2068 GCA_013214885.1 Gammaproteobacteria bacterium | reverse complement strand
CCTTAAACGCGCTGGGAAGCCTCTGACAAAAATAGTCTTCATCGCTGTCCCAACATTTTAGATTTATGCCCTAAGGCACGATTACTCATAGGAAAAAAGATCACCGCCGTGCATATCGATCATTTCGAGGGCCTTACCGCCGCCTCGAGCAACACAAGTCAGTGGATCATCAGCAACTACCACAGGGATCCCAGTTTCTTCCATAATTAAACGGTCTAGATCGCGCAATAATGCGCCGCCGCCAGTTAGCACCATGCCGCGTTCTGAAATGTCAGAAGCCAGTTCAGGTGGCGATTGCTCTAATGCCGTCATCACAGCACTAACAATACCTGACAGTGGTTCTTGTAGAGCTTCTAATATTTCATTGCTGTTTAAGGTAAAGCTTCTTGGCACGCCTTCGGCTAAATTACGGCCACGCACTTCAATTTCTAGCAATTCTGCACCTGGGTATGCCGAACCAATTTCATGCTTAATCCGTTCAGCGGTTGCATCACCAATTAAGCTACCAAAGTTACGGCGAACATAGTTAATAATCGCCTCATCAAACTTATCGCCACCAATACGCACTGAGCTTGAGTAAACAATGCCGTTTAGCGAGATAATCGCCACTTCAGTAGTACCACCACCTATATCGATTACCATTGAACCGGTCGCTTCTGATACAGGTAAACCAGCACCAATTGCAGCTGCCATCGGCTCATCAATTAAGAATACATCACGAGCACCAGCACCTTCGGCTGACTCTTTAATTGCTCGGCGCTCTACCTGCGTTGAACCACAAGGCACACAAACCAATACACGTGGGCTTGGGCGCAAAAAATTATTGCTATGAACTTGCTTAATAAAATGTTGCAGCATTTTTTCAGTCACATGGAAGTCTGCAATTACGCCATCTTTCATCGGGCGAATCGCTTGAATATTACCAGGTGTACGACCCAACATTCTTTTGGCATCGGTGCCAACAGCAGCAACTCGACGTGTACCGTTACTACGATCTTCTTGAATGGCAACAACAGATGGTTCATCAAGTACAATGCCTTGACCGCGTACATAAATAAGTGTGTTAGCTGTACCCAGATCTATTGAAAGATCGTTTGAAAATAACCCGCGGAGCTTTTTAAACATCAGTCACGCCTATTGAATAATTATTAGAAGAAAAACCCGTCAACTCTACCAATGCCAGTGGCTTTAAACAAGGAAATTACCAATAGATTACCAAAAAAGTACGCTTATATTAATTATTTAATTTCAAGCGGCTTAATTTTTCACTTCCCGCCAATAAATCACCCGATCGTTGCCGCGATATCGACCGAATGTTGCAGTGCCAGTTGGATTCAATAATCCAATTGATTTGAGCCAATCATCCACTTCAAGCGTCACTTTTATGTCACCCATTTGATTAGGGTTAGGGGCACTCAATAAAACATTGCCCAGTCCGCCACTAACATCTGATACTGAAATCACACTGGTTGGAATCGACAATGGCAATGCTAATGCCGCAGTGAAACCTGATGAGCAGTTATCTAATGTGTTATCTAATATGTTAAGCGCAAAGCGCGTACCGTCCCAATATTGCAGCTCAAACGGCATCGCCAAATTTTGTTTATCGGGGCCAAACGCATTCTTTAAAACAGCTCGGCCAAATCTAATTTTTGCGCCACTGGGCTCAATGATTGGTAGGTTTATCCCTGCCACTAGATCTGAATCGGCTACTTGGGTCACTGCTAAATTAATATCAGCAGTAAAAGGGCCCACTAATGAATTTTGGTCCTTAATATAATTAAAGCGATCAGCGGCAGATAATTGATAGCTAAATTCACCACGCTGTATCACATTGGACTCTTGATAAGGATTAAAGCTCCCAGTAGCCATGATGGCATTAAGGTTAAGCAACGCTACGCCGTCCGCGCCGTAAGTCGTGCCGTCCTCTGTTGGTGCAGTAACTACAATTGAACTAGCATTTAACTTAGCAAAACTATCATGATAATTTACTGTTGTGACATTGGCGCTATTTTTTGCCACAATATGTAACTCAGGTAGCGTTGCATCAGGTAGCGTCGCATACTGT
>JABSRS010000011.1:4823-21941 GCA_013214885.1 Gammaproteobacteria bacterium | reverse complement strand
AATGCCAGCGTTTAAATATGCACTGATCCACTTATTCACACTAGTGCGGCTAACTTTTAGGAATTTGGCGATAGTGGCAGGGTAAGATCATGAACTTTCCATTTTGGGCCAAAGTGTGATCAAATAGACTCCTTATCCATAGGAGTCTCAAATGCTATCTGCCTTTAATGAACATTTTTCGCCAATCCCTGATCATCGCCAACAATCAAAAGTTGAACACAAGCTTCACGATATTCTTCTAACACTCGTGGTTGGGGTGATTTGCGGCGCTGATGGTTGGGAAGCGATTGAAGAAGTGGCGCATAACAAAATTGAGTTATTAAAAAAATATGGCTCTTTTAAAAATGGCATTCCCGTTCACGACACGATTGCACGAGTCGTGTCTTCTATAGATCCTACAATGATGCAAAGTTGTTTCATTAGCTGGATGAAATCAGCGCAGGTAGAGACGCTCGGCGAAGTTATTGCTATCGATGGAAAGACTGTTCGAGGCTCTTATGATAAGAAATCAAAGAAAAGCGCGATCCACATGGTTAGCGCGTTTGCAGCGAACAATGGTGTCGTATTAGGCCAAGTTAAAACCGCAGAGAAATCTAATGAGATAACCGCCATCCCAGCACTGCTTGATTTGCTCGATATTAAAGGAAGTATTGTTACGATTGATGCGATGGGCTGTCAAAAGGCAATTACTAAAAAAATATGTGACAAAGAAGCCGATTACGTTATTGCCGTTAAAGGTAATCAAGGGAATTTACATCAATCGATTAAGGATTTTTTTGCAATTTGTCAAAGTGACAACTTTAATAATGTTGCTCATGAGTATCATGAAGAAATAGATAGTGGGCATGGCAGGATTGAGGTGCGCAGATATTGGTTCACCGATGTTCTAACAAGTATTAGTGATTTAACATCACAATGGCATGGGCTAATTAGCGTAGGTATGGCTGAATCTGAGCGTCATGTAGATGGTAAAGTAAGTAAAGAAATTTGTTATTTTATCTGCTCTATAAATGCAGATGCCAAGGTGTTTGGCAACGCAGTTAGAAAGCACTGGAGCATTGAAAACCAACTACACTGGGTACTTGATGTAAGCTTTAACGAAGACTTAAGTCGCGTGAGGCGTTCGAATGCCGCAGAAAACATGTCGGTAATTGGGCATCTTGTTCTCAATTTGTTAAAACTTGAAAAGAGCTGCAAAAAAGGTATGAAGGCTAAACGCTTCAAAGCAGCACTAGATACTGACTATGCAGAAAAAGTGTTACAGCTTGTTTATTGAGCACACGTAATCTTGCCCTGATAGGGATCCCATCAATATTTTTCACACACGAAATAACCACGTTTGAATCGGGAAAACTTTATTGTGCAAAAACACACAGTACTGAAGCATTTGGTTTTTAACCGTGGTGAGATAAATATCTTGTGGTGATCCTAAGTATTCTCTGTGTGATCATTATCATATTATTACAATATATCACTAGACTTTTTGTTTTTAAAAACGCTGATTTTGGCTAGGATTTACGGCGTTAGAGAGGTAGAATAGCGTCAAATTTTTTAAACCTTAATTATTTTCGGAGCTTACGATGCTTAAACGCGATATGAACATTGCCGATTTCGATCCAGAACTGTTTGAAGCTATTTCACAAGAAACAACCCGTCAAGAAGAACACATTGAGCTAATCGCTTCAGAAAACTACTGTAGCCCACGCGTTTTAGAAGCTCAAGGTTCACAGCTAACTAATAAATATGCCGAAGGTTATCCTGGCAAGCGCTACTACGGCGGTTGTGAGTATGTTGATAAAGCTGAATTTTTAGCGATTGCACGTGCTAAAGAATTGTTTGGTGCTCATTACGCCAACGTTCAACCACACTCTGGCTCTCAAGCAAACTCTGCTGTTTTCCTAGCATTGTTAGAGCACGGTGATACAGTTTTAGGCATGAGCCTAGCGCATGGTGGTCACTTAACTCACGGTTCTCACGTTAGCTTCTCTGGTAAATTATACAATGCTAAGCAGTATGGCCTAAATGAAGAAGGTGATATTGACTACGCTGAAGTTGAAGCACTGGCACTTGAACATAAGCCTAAGATGATTATTGCTGGTTTCTCAGCGTTCTCTGGGATTGTTGATTGGCAGCGTTTCCGCGATATCGCAGACAAAGTAGGTGCTTACTTATTCGTTGATATGGCTCACGTTGCTGGTTTAGTTGCTGCGGGTCTTTATCCAAACCCTGTACCAATTGCTGATGTTGTTACAACCACAACTCATAAGACGCTTGCTGGTCCTCGTGGTGGTTTAATCTTAGCTCGTGAAAACGAAGTTATTCAGAAAAAACTAAACTCTGCGGTATTCCCTGGTGGCCAAGGTGGCCCATTAATGCATGTAATCGCTGCTAAAGCCGTTGCATTTAAAGAAGCATTACAGCCAGAATTCAAAGTTTATCAGCAAGCTGTATTAGACAATGCTAACGCAATGGTTGAAGTGTTGATCGAGCGTGGTTACAAAGTTGTATCTAACGGTACCACTAACCACCTGTTGCTACTTGACCTAATTGGTAAAGAGTACACGGGTAAAGATGCTGATGCGGCACTTGGTCGCGGCTTCATTACTGTGAATAAAAACTCAGTGCCAAATGATCCACGCTCACCGTTTGTTACTTCTGGTCTTCGTCTTGGTACGCCAGCGATCACCCGTCGTGGCTTTACTGTTAGCGATACTAAAGCCCTAACTGGCTGGATTTGTGACATCTTAGATGATGTTAATAACGAAGACGTTATTGCTGGTGTTAAAACAAAAGTATTGGAAATTTGTGCACGCTTACCTGTGTACGGTTAATCTTATTCCACATCTTGATTTAACATGAGTATAATGGCCGCATCAGCGGCCATTTTTTTGTTTTGGGCGCACGTTTTTATAGGTAAATTATGCATTGTCCTTTTTGTCGTACCTCTGAAACAAAAGTAATAGATTCAAGATTGGTTTCCGATGGTGCCCAAGTGCGTCGTCGTCGTCAGTGTATTGACTGTCTAGAGCGTTTTACCACGTTCGAACAAGCAGAATTAGTGATGCCTCGGGTGATTAAAACCAATGGTTCTCGCGAACCATTTAACGAAGATAAACTTCGTGCTGGGATGTTGCGTTCGCTTGAGCGTCGCCCAGTTGGGATTGATTTAATTGAGAACTCACTGCATCAAATTAAAGCTAAAATGCGGGCAACTGGTGAGCGCGAGCTTGAATCACAGTTTGTCGGTAATTTAGTGATGGATGAGCTACGAACGTTAGATAAAGTTGCTTACATCCGTTTTGCCTCGGTTTATCGGGCCTTCGAAGATATTGAAGAGTTTGGTAAAGAAATCGCCAAACTAGGTCGCAGCGAATGAGCGAAACCACTGACCGCCAATATATGCAACAAGCGATAAATTTGGCAAAGCTTGGTCGTTTTACTACCTCACCTAATCCTAATGTTGGATGTGTGCTAGTTAAAGATGGGCAAGTGATTGGCAGTGGTTATCACCAAAAAGCAGGTCAAGGCCATGCCGAAGTTAATGCCTTAAAGGAAGCAGGCGAGGGTGCTAAAGGTGCCACCGCCTATGTCACTTTAGAGCCTTGTAGCCATTACGGGCGAACACCGCCCTGCGCTGATGGCTTAATTAACGCTGGCGTTAAACGGGTAGTTATCGCAATGAGCGATCCAAATCCGCAAGTGTCAGGTCGTGGTATCACCAAGTTAGAACAAGCTGGCATTGAAGTCGTTACTGGATTATTAGAGGCGGAAGCTCAGGCACTTAATCCTGGATTTATTAAGCGAATGATCACTAATATGCCACATGTTACGGTCAAACTCGGCGTAACCCTCGATGGTTGCACCGCGTTAAATGACGGAACTAGCCAGTGGATCACCTCAAGTGACGCCCGAGTCGATGTTCAGCAGCATCGCGCGCAGCATTGCGCTATTTTAACGGGCTCGGGGACAGTGATTCAGGACAATCCAAGCTTGAATTTACGCTGGGGCGAGTTAGGTTCGGTGCAACAAGTCATTACACCAGAACAATTGCGTCAACCTGTTCGCATCGTCATTGATAGCGCTAACCAAGTGCTGCCAACTCATAAAATGATTGCTCTTGAATCGCCGATTATATTAGTGCGCCGCCACCAAGATCTTAATGATTGGCCTGCGCATGTTGAGCAATTGATTATTGCAGGTAGCGGTCAATTTGATTTAGCCGAGGTATTAGCCATATTAGCCGAGCGCCAAATTAACTCAATCTGGGTTGAGGCAGGGGCAAAACTTAGCGGTGCCTTGCTTAGTGCGCAGCTGGTGGATAAAATTGTGATATATCAAGCACCGAAACTTATTGGTGATTTGGGCAAAGGTTTATTTCATTTGCCGCAAATCACTAAGATGGCTCAAATTATTGATTTGACCATTGAACAATTAACGATGGTCGGGCGTGATATTAAAATTGTCGCCAGCCCTAACTACCGCAAAAATTAAAGAGAACATCATGTTTACAGGAATTATCGAAGCCGTTGGTAAACTGGCTAAATTACAAAATTGTGGCAGTGATTACAATGTTGAAATCCTGACTAACGATTTGGATTTGAGCGATGTAAAGCTTGGTGATAGCATTGCCAGCAATGGTATTTGTTTAACCGTGGTTAAATTAACTCAAAATAGTTTCTTTGCTGATGTTTCATCTGAAACCATTAAGCTCACGGGTTTTGCGCATTATAAGATTGGTCAAAAAATTAATTTAGAAAAGGCCCTCACTCCGACAACTCGCCTCGGCGGACATATGGTGAGTGGCCATGTCGATGGTATTGGTACCATTGACCGAGTCATCAATAATGGTCGCAGTACCGATTACTGGGTTAAAGCCCCGAAAGAATTAATGCGCTATATTGCGCACAAAGGTTCAATCACCATCGATGGCATCAGTCTTACAGTTAATGGCTTAGAGCAGAATAGTTTACGACTTACTATTGTGCCTCATACCGCACAGCAAACAACCATTAGCGATTTTAGAGTAGGCAGTGTCGTTAATGTTGAAGTTGATCAAATTGCTCGTTATCTTGAACGCTTAATTGCGGTTAAGGGCGATGATCAGCGAGGTAGTGTTACCATGGATTTACTCGCACGGAGCGGTTTTTGTTAAAAAGATCCGATTAGCCCTTGAAAATGGACTAATTCAAACATATGTATAAGATTGAGCAACAACTTGTTTAATATTACGCAAACTCACGCAGCACACATTAAGGTTCCATCATGGCTTTGAACAAAATTGAAGAAATTATTGAAGATATCCGTTTGGGTAAAATGGTTATTTTAATGGACGATGAAGATCGCGAAAATGAGGGCGACCTTATTATTGCGGCAGACAAAATTACTCCCCAAGGGATTAATTTCATGGCGACTCATGGTCGTGGCCTGATTTGTCTAACCTTAACCAAAGCGCGTTGCGAGTTGTTAAACCTTCCATTAATGGTTGATGCCAATAAAGCACAGTTCTCAACTAACTTTACTGTATCGATTGAAGCGGCGACTGGAGTTACCACAGGTATTTCAGCGGCAGATCGTTCTCGTACTGTTGAAGCTGCAGTAGGTGCTGATACGACGGCTGCCGATATTGTGCAACCTGGACATATTTTCCCGTTGATGGCGCAAGAAGGCGGCGTGTTAACACGCGCAGGTCATACTGAAGCGGGTTGTGATTTAGCGCGTTTGGCTGGTTGTTCACCTGCCAGCGTGATTGTTGAAATTCTAAAAGAAGATGGCACCATGGCGCGTCGTCCTGATTTAGAAATTTTTGCTAAACAGCATGACATTAAAATTGGCACCATTGCTGACTTAATTGAATACCGTAACGCTAACGAAACCACTATCGTTAAAGAATCACAGTGTAAATTGCCGACCCGTTACGGCGAGTTTGACCTAGTTACCTATCGCGATACCATTGATGACCAACTGCATTATGCAATGGTTAAGGGTGATATCGACAGTGATGCAATTACCACAGTACGGGTTCACTTACAAAATACCTTTAATGATATTTTAGCCAGTGATCGCAGTCAAAACCGCAGCTGGCCATTAGATAAAGCGATGGCGCGGATAGCTGAAAACAATGGCGTATTAGTGTTATTAGCTAATAAGCAAACCAATGAAGAAGTGTTAGCGCAGTTAAAAGCGTTCGAACTTGAAGATAAAGGCGAAAAGCCAGTGGCAGCAAAATGGCAGGGCACTTCGCGCCGTGTTGGTGTTGGTTCGCAAATCTTAGCCGACTTGGGCGTGCGTAAAATGAATTTATTAAGTTCACCGAAGCGTTACCATGCATTATCGGGTTTTGGTTTGGAAGTGATTGAATACATCGCTAAATAATTAACCTTAGTCGCTTAAAAAGGCAAGTTAGTCAAAAGCTAACTTGCCTTTTTTGTTCGTTCGAATCACAAATGTTAGAACTTGGTCACTTTCATTAGTCTTAACGCATAATGCTAATGCGCTTTGTGATAATGCTGTGTTATCATTGCGGCACTTTTTTTTCCGGCTGTATCCCCAAGGTATTTGGCGATACACATACCAGCATATAGATAGAAATAAGGTCAAATCATGAAAGTAATTGAAGGTAATCTTCAGGTTGAAAATGCCAAGGTGGCAATTGTTGTTTCTCGTTTTAACAGCTTCATCGTTGATTCATTAGTATCGGGCGCGATTGATACATTAAAACGATTTGGCGGCATGAGCGAAGATGATATCACGCTGGTTCGTGTACCAGGCGCAGTTGAATTACCAGTAGCAACTCAAAAAGTCGCTGCTAAAGGTGAGTTTGACGCTATTATTACTTTAGGTGCTGTCATTCGTGGTGGCACTCCGCATTTTGAATTTGTGGCTGGTGAATGTAACAAAGGCTTAGCACAAGTTGCTATGCAGTATTCAATTCCTGTTGCTTTCGGTGTTCTAACCACTGATACCATCGAACAAGCAATTGAACGTGCCGGAACTAAAGCAGGAAACAAAGGTGGCGAAGCAGCGCTTAGTGCCTTAGAAATGATTAACGTAATGCGTCAACTAGACGCATAATAGGAAGAAAAGTAGCTATGAAACCATCTGAACGCCGCAAGGCACGCCGTCTAGCCCTACAAGCCATCTATTCATGGCAAATGTCGGGTAATGCCGTGGCTGAAATTGAACTTGAGTTCTTGACTAACCAGGATATCAAAGGCGTTGACGTTGAGTATTTCCGCAAGTTATTACTTGGGGTTACGCAAAGCAGTTTTGAACTTGACGATATTTACCGCCCGTATCTAAATCGTGGCGTCAATGAAGTGGATCAAATTGATCGCGCGATCCTTCGTTTAGCTACTTACGAGCTTAAAGAATTACAAGATACGCCGTTCAAAGTTATCATTAACGAAGCTATCGAGTTGGCAAAATCATTTGCCGCTGACGACAGCCACAAATTCGTTAACGGTGTGCTTGATAAGACCTTAGCCCGTTTACGTAAGCAAAAATAGCACGACGATGGCTTGTGGTGAATTCGATCTAATTGAGCGTTTTTTTAAAAAACGTCAAAACCAACGCAGCGACGTCATTGTTCCCATTGGAGATGACTGCGCAGTGTTGGCACCCATAGCCGATCAATTGCTAGCAGTATCGACCGATACCTTGGTATCGGGCGTTCATTTCTACCCTGATATGCCCCCCCATGCCCTTGGTTATAAAAGTCTTGCCGTAAATCTTAGTGATTTAGCCGCAATGGGAGCTACCCCACGCTGGGTGTCTCTCGCGATAACCTTACCCAACGTTGATGAAAACTGGCTCGAGCCCTTTAGTGCTGGTTTTTTTGAGGCCGCTGAATATTATGATATTCAACTGATTGGCGGTGATGTCACCAAAGGTCCCTTAAGTATTACCCTAACGGTGCAAGGTCAAATTCCCAGAAACCAGCAAATAACCCGTAGCGGTGCAAATGTTGGCGATTGGATTTGTGTCACTGGCCAGTTAGGTGATTCAGCCCTTGGTTTGCAAAATTTGGCGGGTAAAATATCGTTGTTAGAGGGTGATAAAGCTCGGGTGATAAAAAAACACTATTATCCAGTGCCTCGTTTACTTGCTGGTCAAGCTTTACGTGGTGTGGCAACGGCAGCCATCGACTTATCTGATGGCTTAGCTTCGGATGTCGGTCACATTGCAAAGGCGTCTGGCTGTAAGGCCGTTATTGATGTTGATAGTCTACCGTTATCGGATGCACTACTTGCAAACACCAGTGTAGAACAAGCTGTAGCGTTAGCACTTGCTGGTGGTGAAGATTACGAATTATGTTTTACGGTTGCACCCTCTGCCTTAAGCGCTCTTGAGACTTTATTAGCGCATACAGGGGCATCATTCACTTGTATCGGTCAAATGCACGCTGGCGAAGGTGTTGAATTTGCGAGAGACAACAAGCAGATTAACCTCGAATTAGAAGGCTTTGTTCACTTTTGAAACATCAAGATCCTGCCTTAGCTAAACTGTCCTTATCTAATCCCATTCATTTTTTGGCATTAGGATTTGGTAGTGGTTTAGCCCCGAAAGCCCCTGGTACCTTTGGTACATTAGCCGCGCTGCCGCTCTATTATTTGATGATGAACTTATCACTGCCAACTTACCTATTAATTACGTTGGTAATTACCGTGGTCGGATTTTGGATTTGCGATAAAGCCGCCAAAGATATGGATGTTCATGATCACGGCGCGATTGTCTGGGATGAAGTGGCTGGGATGCTGATTACGATGATTGCTGCGCCAATTAGCTGGTCGGCATTATTGGTCGGTTTTGTACTATTTCGTTTTTTCGATATTTTGAAACCTTGGCCAATTAAACTGCTCGACCGTCATGTTAAAGGTGGTTTTGGCATTATGATTGATGATGTGCTGGCTGGTATATTTGCTGCGATTTGTTTGCAAGGCATTCATTACTACTATCCGTTAGTGTAGAGACCGTTATGCGTAACATTCCAACTCATTGGTTGTTTATCTCCCTTATTTTAGTTTTTATACTGCTGGCTATTTTTAGCTCGCTGCCAATCCCGATATTAGTAGCTATGTTACTGATGGTTTGGTGTGCTTTGGCGGTGTTAGTGTTGATTGTTCAACGCATGCTAAGTAACAGGGCTAAAACTAAAACAAAGGGCTGAGAAAAACTACTGCTAACAATGAAAAGCTAAACATCGTCACTCCTTGCCATCCATGGCACCGTGACATACAGTTCATCCTGAACATAAAAAAGCCGAGATTAAAAATCTCGGCTTTTTAGTTTTGGATGAACTAAAAATACTAGTCGCTATGATATTCTTTAGCAGCAATTAAAGTATTCTCAATTAAGTTGGCTACTGTCATTGGTCCAACGCCACCAGGTACTGGTGTAATCCATCCTGCTTTCTCTTTCGCGGCGTCAAATGAGACATCACCCACCAAACGACCATCATCTAGACGGTTAATTCCGACATCGATCACGATTGCGCCTTCTTTGACCCAATCACCAGGGATAAAACCAGGCTTGCCAACAGCAACAATCAATAAATCGGCACCACGAACTTTTTGTTCAAGGTTCTTGGTAAAGCGATGACAGGTGGTTGTAGTACAACCAGCAAGCAATAACTCTAACGTCATTGGGCGACCAACTATATTTGAAGCGCCAACAATAACCGCATCTAAACCATGGGTAGCAATGCCAGTCGATGCAATGAGGGTCATTATCCCTTTTGGAGTACAAGGGCGTAATGCAGGGTTACGCTGCGCTAACCGGCCAATGTTATAGGGATGGAAACCATCGACATCTTTGTTCGGATTAATTTGCTCTAACACTAACTGTGAGTCGATATGATCTGGTAAAGGCAACTGAACTAGAATGCCATCAATTTCATTATCCTGATTAAGGCTATCAATTAATGCCAGTAAGTCTGTTTGACATGTGTCAGAGGGTAAATCGTATGAACGTGAAATAAATCCAACTTCATCACAAGCCTTACGTTTGTTATTAACGTAAACCTGAGACGCAGGATCTAGTCCAACTAAAATAACTGCTAAACCAGGAATTCGCTTACCTGCTTCTTTTAAGGCAGCCACTTCAATAGCGACAGTATTTCGTACTTTTTTTGCAACGGCTTTGCCATCAATAATCCGAGCGCTCATCGACGTTTATGCTTCCTATAATTTTAGAACGTGCATTATGCCACAATTGTAAAAGTGTGACCACGATCAATACCATTTCACTTCACTAATATGGTAACTAATGTTGGGGCTGGCACTGATTGTACGGTAAGTAATCGAATGAACTTTTTTTAATAAAAAGGTTTGACGGAATGCGATAACGTCTGTAATATCCGCATCCGTCCTCAAGGAGTAATTCTTGGAGAAGATGATAGTTAACTAGTGGATACTAATTAACTTTATTTGTCGGTGATTAGCGCAGCTTGGTAGCGCACCTGGTTTGGGACCAGGGGGTCAAAGGTTCGAATCCTTTATCACCGACCACTTCTTTATCTCTCTCAAATAACATCTCATGCAATACTTCATTTTAAATACTTCATTTTAAATACTTAATTCTAAACACTTAGTAAAAATTAACGCGCATATATAATTGATCGATGGTGATTATCGCAGCTTGGTAGTAAATCTACATTGCAATGATTTGCTAAATAATAATTCTAACAGTAACTAAGCTTTCAATTAATGGGTATTAATTGGTGAATTACCGATTGCTTTTAATTTTGAAAACTCAACCAGCGTTCCCCACATATGAAAAGACATGACGTCTTGCTGTTGAATATAAAAGCCAGATATCTTTTGATTATGGATCTGTAAATGGGGCGGGATCATCCCATCTAGTTTAGTACCACCGTCAGTGATGACGGCCCAGAATCCACCCTCTAGATTAACGCGCACAACAATGCCCGAAAAAGAGGTAGCACTAACGCCTTTTTGCTCAGGTAGATTACTCATAGCAACCTCATTTTTAACATCGGATATAAGGGGGTTTGAAGCTGACTCGACAGGGTCGACACTACAACCATATATAGCGATCACTGAAATAACTAAAATAAAAAACTTAATCACCTTCATTCCTCCTTATTGTTGTTCTAAAAACTATGCTTCTACCACTTCAGAACTATGAGTGATCTCGACACTCTTTTCTAACATTAACGCAACTGAACAATACTTGTCAGCAGAAAGAGTAACGGCTCGCTCTAAATGTTTGATGCTAATTGCTTTGCCTGTGGCCACAAAATGCAAATGGATTTTGGTGAAATAACGAGGGGCTTCTTCGCGACGCTCCGTGCTTAGTTCAACCTTGACGCCAGTAACCTGCTGTTTAGATTTCTTTAAAATACTCACAACATCAACTGAGCTGCATGCACCTACTGACATTAAGACCATTTCCATTGGGCTTGGAGCTTTTGAGTCCTGACTGTTGCCATCCATAATGACTTGATGGCCAGATTCAGATTCACCGATAAAGGTTTCGTTGGCGACCCAATTTACACTTGCTTTCATTATTGTTCCAATAAATATAAATTAAGTACTTACGATATCACATTTGGTTATATCAATAATTACAAATATAGATTATTTATGGCCAAAAACAGGCGAACAAAAACTAGCCATTTCACTAATGATTGATTATAATCAATAGTTCAATTTTGTTAGTGAGGAGTGGGAAATGTTAAGGAATTCAAATCGTATGCTAGTTTTAGTACCTGCATTATTAGCTCTCACTGTTGTCACAACGTCTTTTATTGATAAAGAGTCAATACTTATCGAGCTGTGCCAAGCACCTGAACTGACATCACGTTCAGCGCAATGTGCGGTGGTTGCGAACACTTTAGATTGGGCAGATTGGCTGTCTGGCAGTTCATCAACCCAATTTCACTTTATCGATTTACTTGAGTTAATTACCCCTAGCAGCCAAAAAAAATAGCTTTGGTTACCGATAAATAGCTAATACTTCATCCACTTTCAACCGCTTTCCTGCCTTTTGACTAATGGTTCTTTTTACCGATCTTATATGCAAATTTGCCTTGTGATATAGCTCACGTGTTAGCGGTAAATCATGATTACTAATTAGCACAGGAATATTCTTTTCAATAGATATTTCAGCTAGTTGTGCAAGTTCTTGTTGATCAATTAACTTAAAACCCTGACCCGAGTAACTGGTAAAACTGGCGGTCGGTGACAGCGGTGCATATGGCGGATCGCAATATATAACATCACCAACATTAGTTTCACTAAAGGTATCCCTAAAGCATTGGCAAGTGAATGTGGCGCGTTGTGACTTTTCAGAAAAATACAACAATTCAACTTCTGGAAAATATGGTTTTTTATAACGACCAAAAGGAACGTTATAGCCACCTTTCAAGTTATAACGACATAAACCATTATAACCATGCCGATTTAAATACAAAAAAAGCACTGACCGTTCAAACGGATCATTACTGGCATTAAATTGTTGTCTCAGCTGATAATAGCGCTCTTCAACATTGTATTCTGGCGTAAATAGTTTTTTCGCTGCGACAATATAAGTGGCGACATCTAGCTTGACCAACTGATAAAGGTTAATCAGATCTTGGTTGACATCATTGAGTAAATATTCTTCATAATCAGAGTTTAAAAAAACAGAACCCGCTCCAACAAAAGGTTCAACAAGCCTTTTACCTTGCGGTAGCAAGTTATTGATGTCTTCGATTAGGCCATATTTACCGCCAGCCCACTTTAAGAATGCTCGATGCTTTTTCATTGAATTAATTGTTCTTATCCATTTTAATGGTATTAACCACTGTAATTTCTGATTGAATCGCTGTAAAAGATTTAATCCAGGGCGAAAAGATTGCTAATACGGGAGGAGCCGATGACATTAACCGATTTGCGTCATCCTTACTCGAAAATTTACCGTAGAGTAGCACAAACCAATCTTTGTCGTTGCGAATTGTTTGGTATACGTAAATATCTGATTGATTTTCAATCCCTTGAATAACTTGTTCAAGTACAGCTGGTTGACTAAATCCACCAAGCATCAATGAATAATTGGTACTTGGAACATCAAGTAGTTGTTCTTCGTCAAAGGTGTAAATACTAGGCAGTGCCACATTGGTTATTTTTGGTGACAACGGCGGCTTAATCACCCTTTTTTCAGCAGTAACAACCTTGCTAGGTTGAGCTAAAACTAGATATTGGGTGTCCTCGGTAGCCTCCTCGATAGCAGCTATTAAAACCGACTCATCAACTAGCTTTTGTGGTGTCACCTCTGTCACATCGATCACCGGTGACGCGGCGATAATTGGAGGTAAAGTAATTAATTGTGGTGGCTGATTAACCGCACTATTAGCACTCTGGGGCTCTTGATATATTGACCACAAGCTAACACTAGCAATGGCAAAAGCAACAAAGCACACTGAGGCTATCAAAATGATTTTAAGCTTTAAATTGCCATCCTTAGGCTCTGCAACATAAATTAAATTTTTAGGAGTAAGTTGCTGCTTTTTTAACGAATTGACGTAATCGTTTCTTTGTTTTTCAGTCCAATCAGGATGCACCACCGTAAGAAAATCTAGTCCTTGGGCAATCGACAAGTAAGGAAGCTCAAAAGATTCAACCAATTTAGGTTGGGCATCTTTTAAATGGCGAACTAAAGGTGCAGCCCACTGAGTTCCCCCAATCAATAACATATTGACCTTGTGATTGGCAATGCTACTAACAACAGCTTGATTAAAACTATGCCACAACTTACCGATAACTTCACGAGACAAAAACTGAGCGTTGTCGAATACGATTAATACGGATTGTTGATAATGAGTGATCGCGCCTTGAATAGCGTCACCGACTGACTGATCCAAATCCGTCAAATCATCCGTAGCCAGTTCACAGATTAAGTTTTGATAAAACGCTTGTTGATCAAATTTAGCCCGACATTTGACCTCAATAATTAAATGATTAGACAAACGCTCACTAAGCATTGCTACAACAAAGCTTTTTCCAACACCAGCCCCCCCATGAAGGAAGTTAAACTGACTGTGGTTGTTAATCAAATACTGAATTCTTGAGAGCAGTTGAGCCTGTGGTGCAAGTTCAACATCCATTGCTGAAGAACTATTTAAATTGACGCTGTGCATAGTTAGTTAATCTACATGTAGGTGTGGTGACATAGCCTAAGAACATTCAATGATTTGTTTAAGCAAATCCTCTGTTACATCGCTATAAAGCTCAGCAGAACCGATACTTGTTGGTAATACAAAACGTAATTTCCCTGCTATTACCTTTTTATCAATAACCATATGCTTAATGAATGAGTTGTAGTTCATGGTGCTAGGCGCGTTAATCGGAAGTTGATAGCGAGAGATAAGCTGTTGGATATTAACCAGTGATTCACTTTCAATTAAACCAAGTGCCAGCGACGTTTTAGCAGCCAACACCATACCAGCAGCAACCGCCTCGCCATGTAACCACGAGCCATAACCCTGCTCTGACTCTATCGCATGACCAAAGGTATGGCCCAGATTAAGTAGCGCACGAATTCCGCGCTCGTGCTCATCACTTGAGACAACTTCAGCTTTAATCTCACAACACCTAGCAATCATTGTAGTAATCGCATCATTATCTAAACCAACTATCGTTTGATGGTTGCTATCTAGCCAATCAAAAAACTCGCGATCCCAAATGATGCCATACTTTATGACTTCAGCCATACCAGCCGAAAATTGCTCACTCGCTAAGGTTTTCAAACAATCAATGTCGATATACACAGCTTTAGGCTGGTAAAAGGCGCCGATCATATTCTTCCCAAGCGGATGATTTACAGCTGTTTTACCGCCAACACTTGAGTCAACCTGCGAAAGAAGCGTGGTTGGTAGCTGAATAAAATCAACGCCACGCTGGTAACATGACGCAGCAAAGCCTGCCATATCACCAACGACCCCGCCCCCCAAGGCTACTATACAGGTATCTCGTCCGTGGATACCTTGCAATAGACCATCAAAGATGAGGTTTAGTGTTTCTAATGTCTTATAAGACTCACCATCGGGCAAAACGGTAACGTCAACTGACTTTCCCGCTCGTTCCAAGGTATTTTTAACTTGCTTTAAATACAATGTTTCAACCAACGTATTGGTAACCAGCATGACCTTGTTACTGCTAATATGTCGAGTTAATAGCTCAGCATCATTAAATAGCTGTTGACCAATATAAATTGGGTAACTGCGGTCGCCTAATTGTACTTCAAGCTGTTTCATTAATTAAAAACCTAATTTATCGATAATTTCCTTGGCCACTAACTTAGCACTTTGCTCATCAGTGCGAACCGTAAAATCAGCGATTTCCTCGTATAAAGGATTTCTTATTGCCGCTAAGGCTTCAAGCACTGCACGCGGCTTGTCAGTTTGTAGTAACGGACGGCGCTTATCGCGTTGAGTACGTGCAAGTTGCTTTTCAATCGTTGTCTCTAAATAAACAACTAAGCCACGCGCAGAAAGTCGGTTTCTAACCTCTTTGCTCAAAATAGAGCCGCCGCCAGTAGCGAGAACAATACCCTGCTTTTGTGTTAAGTCATCAATGACTCCAGCTTCACGTACTCTAAAGCCCTCTTCACCTTCAACATCAAACACCCATGAAATTTCTGCACCAGTGCGCTCTTCAATCTCATTATCAGAATCAAAAAACTCTAGATGAAGTTGTTGTGCAATGTGTCTTCCAATCGTGCTTTTACCAGCACCCATTGGACCAACAATATAAATATTTCGTTTTTCAGCCATTATCACTACATTCTATAAAAGATAATTTGCAGGATCATTGACCCTGCCCCCAGCACCCAAAACTGAACAAAAAAAGCGATCTACCCATAGACTAATAGAGAGCAGTCACATATTCAATTAAATATAAGGCGAATTTAGCCGCGTATTATCTCAGCAACACAGTAGGAAAGGCAATAGGTCAAAGGTAAGTTTTCAGAAGATGTTAAGCCGATCGAGTAAAATACTCGATCGGCTGGGGGGAATTAACGGTTATGGCGCTTGTCAGTGATAATACGAGGCGTTACAAAAATCAACAACTCACGACGTTCAGTTAAGGTTTTTTGCGTTCTAAATAACCAACCAAGCAATGGTACGTCACCAAGTACTGGCACTTTAGACACAGTTTTAATCAATTGTTGCTGATAAATACCACCTAAAACTATGGTTTGGCCATTATCAACTAACACTTGAGTGCCAATCTCTTGAGTGTTGATAGAGACAGCCTCCCCTAATGGCGTCTTAACGGTATCCCCTCGAGTATCTTGTGAAATAACTAAAACTAATATGATTCTGTTATCTGGCGTGATGTGAGGAGTCACGCGAAGTGCCAATACCGCTTTCTTAAATGACACCGTGGTTGCGCCACTTGAAGATGCCGACACATAAGGTATTTCAGTACCTTGCTCGATATATGCTGGCTGCTGATTCGCCGTAGTAATACTTGGGCGAGCAATGACTTCGCCTTTGTTTTCACGTTCCAATGCCGTTAACTCGAGATCTAATAGCGTACCGCTACCTAATTTCGCGACCTGAAAAGCAATGGTGCCAGCAGGTTCAGTAACGGGTAAATTAACATTTAAACGATCACTTAGGTTAGGAACGATGCCGCCAGATGCACTATTAGCCCCCTTTAAATTACCAGAGAACGCACCATCACTAATTGTATTAGTGACACCCCAACGGATCCCGAACTCCTCATTGACGTTATCGGTTACTGTCACCAGGCGCGCTTCAATAACAACCTGTCTAACGGGGACATCTAATACCTCGACCAAGCTACGGACCTCATCGAGCTTAGTCGCAGTATCTTGAACCAATAACATATTAGTACGCTCATCAACCGATACGGTGCCTCGTTCGGACAATAATTTACTTGTTCCACCATCAAGTAACACCGCTATATCTTTAGCCTTGGCGTAGTTAATTTGAATGTATTCAGAATACAAAGGAACCAATTCTTCAACCACTTGACTGGCTTTTAATGCTGCGGCTTCGCGTGTTAGTAGCTCCTCGACAGGGGCAACAAGTAGAATATTACCCTCAATCCGTTTATCTAAGCCTTTAAGCTTAAGAATCATATCTAAAGC
>JABSRS010000011.1:0-4813 GCA_013214885.1 Gammaproteobacteria bacterium | reverse complement strand
CCTGATCCCAAGGCACATCTTCCAGACGTAGCGTGATGTTACCACTAACATTATCGCCTGTTACCAAGTTAAAGTTGTTATAGTCTGCAATAATTTGTAAAGCAGTACGAATTTCAACTTTTTGGAAATTTAACGACATTTTTTTGCCATTAAAAACAACTTTGCTCTTTTGCGGACCAGACTTGTGCTTAATAATTGGTTTTTTAACCGTTAATACAAATTCATTGGCAAGCTGCTCATGTTCAAAAGTGAAATCACTCATCATATCAACAACGATGCGCGAACCATTGGCATCTTGAAAGGTTTCAAAACTACGGACTGGAGTAGCAAAATCCACCACATCCATGGTATATAAGTGCTCTTCGGTGATAGTAGCCCCAAGCAGCTTGATAATGATCTGCCGTCCATTTTGCTCGACACTCGCAGCAATTGAACTGTTTTTGAATCCAACTTTTAATTGACCATCGTTTTGCTGACTTAATCTAAAATCAATCGCGTCAATTTGATTGAGGCTCATCGGTTTCGAAGTGACAACGTCTTCACGAGTCGCTGGTGAAACCGCGGCAACTTTGTTGGCTTGTTCACCAATAAAAACCACGTACTTATTGGCTATTAACTGCGGTTGAAACTCGACCAATTTATCAAGCATAATTGCAACATTTAAACTTGCGCCAGATGAATTAACAATGACATGGCGAACGCCTGAGCCATTAATTGGTAATTTGTTCAATTCCAGTTTACTCGTTGCATCCATGAAGTTAAACGCTAGTTGAGCTGGCTCACCGATAATACTCGTCGTAGGCTCGCTAATGTTAGAGTCAAAAACAAACTCTAATTTGAGTTGGTCGCCAACGGCTGTACTATACCTTACGTCTATTAACTCAGCGGCCTGAGAACAAACAGGCAATGCAAGAGCTACTAATAAAAAGCAAGACTTAAATCTTGTATAAAATGCCACCATTATCTCCTTGGCAAAAATCACATTGGTTAGATACCAATACGATAAACTGTCTAAAATACTAACTAAAAATTTAATTTTCACTCGATATTAGTGCGATACTATTATTTCGTTCAACCCAACAACCAGCTCCATCAGGGACCACTTCAAGTATTTCAATTTGTTGTTCACTCACTTGCGTAATGCGGCCACGGAACAACCCAATATAATGACCTTTCCTCACTTTATGGACATCGCCATTTAGTGTTTTAACTAATGCCCACAAGTTATCTTTTAGCCCTAATGAACCCAACATTTCCAGATTGTCTAAACCGTAAGCTTCTAGCGCAGTCTTTGCTCGACTGACATCAGGTTGCAAACAGTCACGTGATTGACTAATTATATCAACCGTCAATTCTTGCTGTGGGGTATCAAAGGGGCTGCGAATGAAAGTGGCACTGTACTCAAAGTGTTTAAATTCAGAAGGTTCTGGCACAGGTTCGATCTTAATACCGCGCATTACCTTCACGGATTCAACAAATTGTTTAACATCACTAAGATCATCATTACAACCTTGAATAGCGATCAACGCAATAAATAAAATTATTTTCTTCACCGTTAATCCTCTTTATAGCGATAGGTTTTAGCGAGAACTTGGAATTGTAAAATCTCAGATCCTTTATTGGTTATTGAGAAGTCGTGTAGGCTGACAATACGCGGCAACTTAGCAATCTCACTAACAAATTTGCCAAACTGATGATATTTCCCTTCAACATCAATATTCAACGGCAGCTCAGTGTAAAATTCTTTTTCGATTTCATTACCCCAGGTGATCGCTGATATTTTCAGTCCTGATGATGTTGCCACAAAAGTAATATCATCGAGTAAACCTGGAGTCTCGTGGCCAGCAGGCAGTTTCTTGAGCATGGTGGCCAACTGTACCTCCATTTCCGTCATTTGCTGACGATAGGCATCGAGGTTAACTGCCAGGCTATGCTTAACTTTGTAGGTAGTGCGTAATGTATCTTCTTGAGCAGAGACTCGATCTAACGTCTTAAGTTCATCACCGATAAACATGTAGTAACCCAAGCCTATGGTTAGAACAACTAACACAGAAATAAACAGAATTTTGACCGATTGAGGCCAAGTGCCTGGGTTTTCGGTATCTAATTCCTGTAAATCTGCTAACAAATTAATTTCCATCAGCTTACTCCGAATCAGCATGAAGGTTAATATTTACTCGCATTGAAAACTTATTTAACTGGCGGAGCTGCTCTGTTTTGGTATTAATTTTTTGTAACAGTGGTTCGCTATACCATTGTGACGTTTCAACATTTCGGATCGTATTAGCCAAATGGTTATTTGACTCACTTAATCCTTCAATCCACATAGCGTTTCCTTCGCGTTTTATTTGGCTTAAATAAACGCCAGGGGCAACAATTTTAGCCATGGTGTCTAATAAGTAAGTGGGTAAATTTCGAGTATTTTGCAATCGTTCAACTAAATCCATTCGTTTTTTTAGATTATTTTTAGTTTCGCGTAATGTTTTAATTTCTGATATTTTTTGTTCGACAATGGTTATTTCTTGCTGCAAATAGTTATTTTTACGTTGTTGTAATTCAATTTTTGAACCCACAAACTGCAACACGCCGACCACCAATAGCACAGCGAGTGCAAAAGCAGCCCCAATTATGGCATAGAACTCTTGAACCCGTTTTTGTTTAGCCTCTTCCCGCCAAGGCAATAAATTAATATTAGGCATTAACTAAAACTCCTTAATGCGAGGCCGCCAGCAACCATAAACTTTGCAGATTCCCGCTGTAATTGCTCTGGTGAGACTCCTTCCTTAAATAAACAGCTTGAAAAAGGTTGGGCCACAATAGTTGGGATCCTAAGTTCTTCCGACAACAAATTTTCTATTCCCTCAAGATAAGCGCAACCACCCGAAACCACAATACTGCCAATATCTTCGCTACCCTTCGATGTTGAGTATATTTGCAAGGTTCTTCGGATCTGCTGAATCATCGAGGTTTGAAAAGGAGCGAGCACCTCAAACACATAGTTTCTCGGTAATTCGTTACCAATCTTAGCCGCTTCAGCTTGCTCATAAGTCATGCCGTAATAAGAGATAATTGATTGGGTGTATTGCTCACCACCAAATGCTTGCTCACGAATAAATACCGTTTCGCCTTTCTCAACAATCGCGATGGTCAGCATTGCCGAGCCAATATCGACCAAGGCAACTGGTTTGTTCTCAGCACCCTCAGCTAACTGCCCTTTAATAAGTTCGAATGAGCGACCTAAGGCATACCCTTCGATATCCATTATTTGTGCTTTAAGCTGTCCTAACTCTAAGGCGCTCACTCTGGCCTCAATTAATTCTGTCCGCGCCGCCGTTAATAAAACATCAATTTTACCTGGATCTGACTCATTAATTTTTAATTTTTCAAAATCAAGATTAACTTCATTAAGGGGGTATGGGATTAAATTGTCAGCTTCAATCTCGATTTGAGCTTCCAACTCATCATCACTTTGCACCGCACTTAGGTAAATGGTTTTGGTAATAACACCCGAACCAGAAACTGCCACGGCGGCATCAGCAGCACTCTTGGGAAATCTTTTACGGAGGTTTTTTAAAACGGCGCCTATAGCCTCGATATCAACAATGGTATGATCGACCACAACACCTTTGGCAATAGGAAGCATTGCAAAGGCCTCTACTTGGTACCCTCCGGAGGATTGACCGAGTAATACCGCCTTAACTGAATGGGAACCTATATCAATTCCAATCAATTTTGAATTTCGTGAACTGAAAAAGTTAGATAACATTGCTTCCTGCCATAAAGATATGAATCAAAATATGTGTTTAAAACTTACATTTTTATTTAGGACTTTTAGCCCATATAAATTAAAATTAACATATTGATTTAGTTTATACTGATTTAATAACTAATTATAGTATCCTGCTTAAGGAATAATCAGGTTTTACCAATACTTACGCTATAAATAGCTAGGGATATTTACAATTGAAAATTTTTAAGCGGCTTTTAAAAGCTATTTTGGCTCTTATATTATTAGGGATCGCCGCAATTGCTGGACTCTACTTCTACTTTTCTCCTGATTTGCCCGATGCAAAACTATTAAAAACTATTGAGTTACAGACGCCACTTAAGGTTTATACTGCTGATGGTCTACTTATATCTCAATACGGTGAAAAACGCCGAATTCCTTTGACCCTAGATCAAGTACCTAAAAGAATGCAACAGGCATTTTTAGCGATTGAAGATTCACGGTTTTATATTCATCCAGGCATTGATCCGATTGGAATTTCTCGCGCAGTTTTTTCGTTAATCGTTACTGGCAAGAAAAAACAAGGTGCCAGTACCATTACCCAACAGGTTGCTCGAAATTATTTTCTAACCCGCGAAAAGACTTTTACCCGAAAAATAAAAGAAGTGTTCCTGGCTTGGAACATCGAGCAGGAACTGACCAAAGACGAAATTCTTTTAGCCTATCTCAATAAAATCCCATTAGGGCATCGGTCCTTTGGTGTTGGTGCGGCTGCTCAAGTGTATTACGGCAAAGATGTCAATGACCTGACTTTAGCTGAAATGGCGGTCATTGCCGGCTTACCAAAAGCCCCTTCAACCCTAAATCCTATTCGCTCGCCAGAACGATCTCGTGCTCGTCGTAATTTATTATTAAAGCGTATTTTGAAGCTTGATTATATTAATCAGCAAGAATATCAACAAGCTTCTAGTGCGCCAACCACGGCGAAACGCCACGGTGCTCAAATAGAGTTATATGCACCCTATTTGGGAGAAATGGTTAGAAGCTGGATGGTCGCTAAATATGGCAGAAAGCTTGCTTACTCAG
>JABSRS010000108.1 GCA_013214885.1 Gammaproteobacteria bacterium | reverse complement strand
GTTAAAGAACGTTTCAACTCGACTAACCTATCGGTTAGGAGTTACGCTTGGAACCCTGTGGCTCGTTGCGTTGGGAGATATATAATACGCTTTCCCATTTCTAAGTCAACGTTTTATTTGATTCTTTTTTTAAAGTTTCAAGCTTCGTTTCCCTCTCTGACCCGCTTGGTAGCTCATTCTACTTAATCGCTTAGTAAGCTGCTTCCCCGTGTCAGTGAGGCAGCATTATAGGGAAGTCTCGGGACATGGCAAGGGCTTTTTAAAAGATTAACTCCGTTTGGTTATTAATAATACAACCCCAATGTCAACTGTGACAAAAGTCACAATTAATTTCGACTTTAAGTGCTAAAAACAGACTTCTAACCCTTTTTCTTAATCGTAAGTCATATTTTAAGTGAATTAGGCCGCAGCTCTTATGTTTTGGCGCTCAATACATTTTGATCAATATCTGCTACTATCCGCCTCTAATTCCTTGGCTACTATATAGGTAGTACTGATAACTAGTAACCAAGGGCAATCTAAAGCACCGGGTTTACGACTCGGCCAGTTCAATGGGTAATTTGAAATATGAGTAATATCACTGTTTGTGCAATGTACAAGTTCGTTCGCCTTGAAAACTTCGAACAACTGCAACAGCCATTATTAGATGTCATGAAAGCTAATGATGTTTACGGCACACTGCTATTAGCAAACGAAGGGATTAACGGTACTATAGCTGGCACGCAGCAAGCCATCGAAGCTATCTTAAGTTTCCTAGCCGAAGATGAGCGCCTTAACAACGTTTCTTATAAAGTATCCTTTAATAGTGAAAATCCATTTCAACGTACTAAAGTTAAACTAAAGAAAGAAATCGTTACTATGGGTGTTGAAGGTGTTGACCCTAATCAAGTTGTTGGCACTTATGTAAAGCCACAAGATTGGAACGCACTTATCTCAGATCCTGATGTTATCTTGGTTGATACCCGCAACGATTATGAAGTTGAGATTGGTACCTTTAAAAATGCCATCAATCCTAACACCAAGACATTTCGTGAGTTCCCACAATATGTCGCTGATAACCTAGACAAAAACAAGCATAAGAAAGTTGCGATGTATTGTACAGGCGGGATCCGCTGTGAAAAATCGACCGCTTATCTAAAAGATCAAGGTTTTGAAGAGGTGTACCATCTTGAGGGTGGCATCTTGAAATACCTTGAAGAAGTACCTGCTACTGAATCAATGTGGCAAGGTGAGTGTTTTGTGTTTGACGGCCGCGTTGCTGTTAATCACGATTTGGAACAGGGTAAGTATGATCAATGTTTCGCATGTCGCTTTCCACTGACGGAACCTGAAAAAGAGAGTCCGCATTATATCAAGGGCGTCAGCTGTCATCGCTGCCATGATAAATTCACCGATGAACAACGCAGTCGCTTCGAAGAACGTGAACGTCAGATTCTGCTCGCGCAAGAACGCGGCGAAGATCATATTGGTGGTAACGTTGAGCAGTTAATTGGTGTAAAACGGGATAAAAAAATCGCATTAAAAAATGCGACTAAAGCTAAATAAACTTTCACCATAGGATGGTCTGATTTCCAGTCGACCATCCTGGTTTATTAATCACTTGATATCTATATCCATCCTAACTATAGTCCTGCCTTTTAGCCCCTCTATTGAACTTTACGCTCGGAGTTATTAATGTCAGTGATCATCGCTTATTTAATTGTAGTACTAATTTGGTCCACCACGCCACTAGGGATTGTTTGGAGTAGCGAATCTGTTAGTCCTACACTGGCGGTACTATCAAGGATGGTTATCGCCTTAGCTATTGGCGGCTGCATTTTGGCGTTAACAAAAACATCGTTACCAACTCATCGACAAGCGTTACGACTATATTGCTATTCTGGTGGAGGTATATTCGCTGGGATGTTATTAGCCTACCTTGCCACTGGTTATATAGCGTCTGGGATGATGTCACTAATTTTTGGGCTAGCGCCGATAATCTCAGGGTTACTGGCTCAGAAGATATTAGGTGAACCAAAGTTCAGTGTAATAAAACGACTTTCTCTATTAGTTTCTTTATCAGGCTTGGCGGTTGTGTGCTCTGATAGTTTGTCACTAAATACCGATAGCGGCGTTGGACTTATGCTAGTGCTGGTTGCCGTGTTTTTCTTCAGCTTAAGTGGTGTTATGGTTAAAAGTGTTGATATTAATATCAATCCCATGGCTACCACCTTCGGTGCATTATCAGTCGCAACCCCGTTATTTGCATTAACTTGGTTCATTAGTGATGGCACGTTACCCGTTGCACAATGGCAAGCTCGCTCGTTATGGGCGATTCTGTATTTAGGAATATTTGGTTCGCTGATCGGATTCATTGCTTATTACTATGTACTTCAAAAACTCCCAGCCAGTACCGTGTCGTTAATCACGCTGATTACACCAGTATTCGCGTTGAGTTTAGGGGGCTACTTAAATAATGAGCCGATAAGTTTACAATTAGTGATCGGGGCCTTTTGCGTTGTGATGGGTTTATCGCTGTTTTTATGGGGCGATAAACTGATTAAGCAGCGGTTATACAATTAGAGGCTTGCTGTTTATTCTCAAAATAATGGACATCGCATTTAACGAATCAATCGCTTACCTTGCTTAACATTTGTTGCCAGTTTTGATTACCAATAATCGCTATTTTTTGAAACTGGTGTTGATGCTTTAAGCCGAATTTCAAATCATCCCATGCCGCATGCACAGTCCACCTTTCGAGTTCAGTAATATCGACTAGCGCATTAATGGTCGGTTGGTTAATTTGTTTTAACTGCTGCTCAACCATTGATGTCATCTCAATGTAATCATCATGAGTTAACGTGCCACGCATTGTTAAGGCTAGGAATATCTTGTTGTCTACTCGCTCGATCTCGACTGACATATTGGTTAACTCGGTGATCATTTTATAACCCCCATTTAATACCAATATCTCCATTAAACGCTAATATCCTGCTAAAATCATTATTAATATTAATAATGTTCGAGAAAACAATGAGTACCCTCTATATCACAGGTGCTGGTGTCAGTGCCCAAAGCGGGATCCCAACCTTTCGGGGACGAGACGGTTTTTGGACCATTGGCAGTAAAAACTACACGCCGCAAGAAATGGCAACCCGCCAGATGTATCAGCATCACCCTGATCAGTTTTTGCGCTGGTACTACGAGCGCTTTGCAACCTATCGCAATAATGGTCCTAACGAGGTTCATTATTGGCTTAGTGACAAAAACTTAATTACCCAAAATATTGATGGCTTAGACGGTAAGGCTGGCAACAAAAATCACATTGCTATTCATGGCAGGCTAGATCAAATGACTGTTTATCACCAACAAGGTGAGGATGTTTCAGTCATCACAACCCCATGGGATGATGTCGATGAGGAAAATTTAACTCAGTCGTTATTTCAAATATTTAATATTGAGCAACGACCACAGCTCAACCAATCATTGAAACCTTTTGTTTTACTCTTTGATGAATACTACACAGCTCTTTATCGAATAGAACAGGCACAACAACGGATGCAAGAGGCAACAAAGATTGTTTTTATCGGCACCTCCTTTAGTGTCAATATAACCCAAATGGCTCTCGAGATAGCCATTACTAATAACATCGAAATTGAAATTGTCGACCCTGCTCCCGTAAAAATAGCGTATCAAAAAGTGACATATCACCAAATGACCGCTTTAGAGTATATTACTCAATCGCGCTAATAAGGTATTGTTTAGCCAAAGTGCATCTATCGTCACGATCAGGTGAACGCAAACAATCAACCAAAATGTTATTTGATAGCTGGTTTTTCTAATTTTATGCCGAAAGACTCGCTGCGCAGCCATAGCCCCAGGCCAACCACCGAGTAATTCAAGTAAATGCAATGTTGATTCTGGGATCCGCCATTGCCCCTGCAGTGCCTTTGACTTATCCAGCGCGTAACTAAAAAAAGTAATCAGACTGATTAAACAATAATAGGCAAAAACTAAGGGGGCGAACCACAGCCACTTGGACAGTAGCAACATCGGTAAACCGCTATAAATTGCAATTAACTTAAGCGTGGCTGTAGCAGTAGACGCACCAATGATAACGACGTTTTTAGCCGCTAATTTAGGATCCCCCTGCTTAGTCATTTTATTGGTTTTTTCAATATCAAACGTCACTTGAGCATTCAGTTTAATCGCCTGACGAGCACTGTGAACTTTTGATACGTGAAAAAAATACTGATGAATATTGGATAATTCGGGTTTAATAAAGCCAAATCCTTTCTTTTCATTCCAACTGCAAATAATCCCTTTCACCAATAATTCCTTTTCATAAATAACAACCTAAGTCAGTTTGCTAAGTATATACTATCTAAGGCTTTTACCCGTTTAATTTCTAGTAGATTGAAATATTGTGCTCGTAACAACTCAATTTCAATAACACTCTCACTACTACCCAACGCCATACTGATAATGATATCTAGCTGCCCCCGATATTGACTTAGTCGCTGCTGCCATTGAGATCGATCTTGAGCTAATTGTTGCAACCGCAGCGCTGATTCTTCAGAAAATTCATCTAATGCCAATTGCTGCAATTGTTGTTCATCTGCACCATTACTCAGTAACTGCTGGTATTGAACCCGGTATTTATTTAAATGGTTGGCACGTTGCTGCTGCTCAATAATCCAAGATGGTACTCTTTGATTAAGTAATTGTTGTGCCCTTTGCTTTTGCTCAGGGTTTAATTCAATACGCTGCGAAATACTAGCTTGCTCGAGCATGTAGCTTTCATAGGCATCTGATTTTGCAAAAAATGCAGCAATCACTTCATTCGATAAATGCAATTCTCGCAAATCATTAATTTGATGATGGGCATTAATTACGCTGTCGAGGCGATATTCACCAGTATCTTGCTGGTTAACCTGTTTTTTAAGCTTAGTGATGTCATTTAGATAAGCTAAGTAGCCCGATAAAATAGCTAAAGATTGGGTCAAAGCTGTTGGTTTTAGTTGCTGATTAAGACTTTGCTTAATTCGAGTAACCACCTGCTCAAGCTGTTCCTCCCCTAACGCTGATAAGTAAAAATCAAATAAGTGAAGAATTTTTATATTAATGACTAGCGAGCCATCGTCATACATATCAAGTAATAATGGTAAATTTGAATGTTGTAACGAAGCAGGAAGTTTTAATGCCGTAGGCACGAGCGCACTAGTTGAGGTTCGTTGCTCAACAATTGCTGTCAGCTGCTCAGTACTAAGCGCATCAGCGGAGGGCTCAATATTGGCGTTTTTTATAATCAGCGGTTTAAATAAACTCAGCTGCGTTCCAACAATTAGCAACGCAACCGAAGTCAAACCACAAAGAATTAAGCGGTTAATATTCAAAGTTCCCCCTTATAAACCAGCAGACTTAAGACGTCGAGCGTGCTCTTTATAAAGCTGTAATGGATTGGCACTCCATAGTCCGCGCAGTCCAAACATGCCATTAATTTCATCGGCGTGGTTCATGGTGTAATTGTCGCGAATAACTTGCCCAAGGTGACTAGAACAACGACCTACTAATCCATCATTTTCTTCGTTGATAGTCCAGTACGTTACCGATAATAGTCCATCGGCTAAATCTAGAACATTAGAATCAGAAAATGGATTATATGTCCCGCTCCAAGAGTAATAAGCAACGCCATTGACGTTATGATCACCATCATTAACCGAGTAGTCGTATATCCAGTTTGACCACCACCATGAACCCGCATTGTAGTATGGCGTTTCCTGACATGATCCATTGCGCAGTCCTTCTGGGTATTTACTATTAAAAATAGCAGCATCTTGTGAGTTAAGTGCCTCAAGTGATCCCATGGCATTTGACTGCTGCGAACTATCGCCCGTTATCGCTGCTAAAAAAGCACCTACCGCATTACCTATGCCGATAGTAATCCCTTCTAGCGGAGAATCTTTGATCAAATCGGCTGTACCAGACCCGAAATGCGGTGACCCCACTGAAGTGACGGAGGCAACTAAATCAGGACGAACGGACGCAACATAACGTGCATCTAAGCCACCTTGGGAGTGACCAATAAGGTTAAACTTTTGGACGCCTGATACAGCTCTAAGTTCTTCTAAATAAGTTAAAAGCTGTTCACCTCGAACTTCACTATTTTCATATCCAGTAATTTGAGGGGTGTAAACATCATTTTGCCCAACCTGAGCAAGTGCTCCTTTAACACCATAAAAATAATCAGCAAGTGCACTATCAAAGCCAGAAAGACCATGTACTAGCACTAATGGATACGTGGTATCTCCCGAAGTATCAGCCTTAACTGGCGTTACGAATGCCAGCATCGAAAATACAGACACGATTATTACAATTTTCTTAATCATTTTGTCACCTTGTTAATATTAGAATTAAGGATTTGTTTATATGCTACTGTGAGCACACTGCTGATTTATAGCTCAATTATCAAGCAGGTACAACCAGACACCTAGCAGAAAGACCAAGTGGCCACTTAAAACGTCGACATTAGCAATGAGCTTGAATTAACCACTAGATTCGGCTTTTTAAACAACAGTTTCAAACTGAAGTTTTACCCTGATCACCCGTGAATTAGCAATTAATAATTTAGTAAACCTTAATAATAACCAAACACAAAAGCGTTAACACACTGTTAACATTGTCGATTTTAACTGCCTCTTGGTTGGGATCTAAAATACAAATAATTTGTTTTTTTTATTAAAACAATGATAATGATTTAAATCATTAACGAAATTATCGCCGAATGAAATTCATTATTTTTTGTACTTTACTCATCGCCATTCCTGCCAATGCTAACAATGGTAAGGTCAATGTTTACAGCTATACCAAGGCCGATGGTACTATTGCCTATAGTGACAAGAAACCGCTAAATAGGAAGTTCATCACGCTGAATTATGATTGCTTTGCCTGTCAGGTTAACTCTAGCGTTAACTGGCATAATATAGCCTTGTACCGCAACAAATATCATGACGAAATTATTCAAGCCAGCAAAGCACACCAGATAGATCCAGCACTTATTAAAGCTGTTATTCATGCTGAGTCTTCATTTAAATCCAATGCAGTATCAAAAGTAGGAGCGATTGGGTTAATGCAACTAATGCCTGAAACTGCACGGTCGCTCGGAGTTAAACTGCCATACTTGGTTAAACAAAACATTGATGGCGGCACCCGATATTTAGCCAATCTAATCAAGCAATATAAAGGCAATATCAAACTTGCGACAGCCGCATACAACGCTGGGCCAACAACGGTCAATAAATACAATGGCATACCGCCGTATCCAGAAACACAAGCCTATGTTAAACGAGTTGAAATACTCCATCGACGTTATCGCATCCAATAAAAACTTGGTATAATCCCCCTTATTATTCTTAACCTCGGTCATGTCATGCCATATATTCCGTTAGATCAGCACAAAAAATCTTGGGTGTTCAGACACCAATCACTTCCCATCAGCACAGAGGATAGTGAATTAATCAAACCAATGACATCGCCTCGCGCTACGACTTTGTGGAATGGTTCTATTAGCAATCAAGTTGATCATCCTGATTTTTTTAAAAAAGGTGATTGGGCTTTTAATCCAAACACCTGGTCAGATCAAGGCAACTGGGAAACAATATGGGATAGTGATAACCTCGATTTGCCAGAGCTAATCCTTAATCATTTGGACTGGGCAAATAACACTACCATCTATTATTGCAATGACCGCCATCAGGTGATTGAAACGAACTGGGGTGTATTCAAACGCTGTTGGAAAAACTTTCTATTTATGGATGATGGACCCTTATTAATCGGTAAAAAACGTGACCAAGTCGTGCAGTTTTTATCTAACGGGACATTTAGAATTGGCACAAAGTAATTCAAAGAAATCGAAACCGACTAGTAAAGATTTACTCCACCCAAGCAATCGTCATAACTCAAATTATGATTTCGCCAAGTTGTGCCAGGCAACGCCACAACTTAGCGGCTTTGTTAGTGAAAATAAATACGGTAATCAATCAATCGATTTTTCGGATCCTAACGCGGTAAAAACATTGAACCGCGCTTTATTAAAGCACCATTATTGCATCGATTTTTGGGATATTCCTGATGGCTATTTGTGCCCGCCAATCCCTGGGCGCGTCGATTATATTCATTACTTAAATGATTTACTTAAGCTAACCAATAGCGGAAAGACTCCTAAAGGAAACAAAGTATCGGTGTTAGATATCGGCACTGGTGCAAGTTGCATTTATCCATTGTTAGGACAACGTAGTTATGATTGGTCATATGTCGCCAGTGATATCGACCCAATTTCTATTGATGTCGCCAACCAAATTATTAAATCAAATAAAGGGCTAAGCTCAAAAATAAAGTGTCGGCTACAACACAATGCTCAACAATTCTTTAATGGCATAATTAAAGCTGACGAGTACTTTGATTTAACCATGTCTAATCCACCGTTTCATGAATCATTAGCGCAAGCGACCAAAGGGTCGATGCGAAAATGGAATAATTTAGGCAAAGGTGACAAGCAAACTAAGCTTAATTTTGGTGGTCAAAAAGCAGAATTATGGTGCAAAGGTGGTGAATTAACCTTTATTCGTAACATGATCAAAGAAAGCCAAGACTATCGTCATCAAGTATTATGGTTTAGTTCACTAGTGTCAAAAGGCGATAATATTGCGCCATTAAAGAAATTTTTAAAACAGCTAAATGTCGAGCAAGTAAAGGTTGTTGACATGGCGCAAGGCAATAAAGTAAGTCGTTTTATTGCTTGGAGCTACTTTTCAGCAGACCAACAGCAGCTTTGGTGTAAATCACGCTATTAGTACCAATTTCACTAGGTATAAATGCGTAATTTTACTGAAAAAACCCAGCTCATAGTTGCCTTTTAACGCTCATTCTTATACTTTTATGTTATCCCAATGCAAAAGGAGCGTTAGAAGAATAATGAAAAATATTATCTTAATTTTGGCATCTCTACTCATTTTAGCCATTTACAGTCAGGAAGCATTCGCAGCCAAGAAGGTCTATCGCTGGAAATTAGCAGAATCGTGGCCAACCAATTCCCCTATATTTGGTGATACCACCAGAAATATGGCAAAAATGGTTAAGGAAATGTCTGATGGTCGCTTAATTATCAAAATTCACTCTAAAAACAAGCATAAAGCGCCACTTGGTATTTTTGACATGGTTAAAGCGGGTCAGTATCAGATGGGGCATTCTGCGGCATATTATTGGAAAGAAAAAGACATTAATACAATATTTTTCACCACGATGCCTTTTGGGATGATCGCTTCAGAAAGCTACGCTTGGTTCTATTATGGTGGCGGCATGGAACTCATGGCAAAAGTATTTTCACGTCACAATATGTTGTCATTTCCAGGCGGTAATACAGGTAACCAAATGGGAGGGTGGTTTAAAAAGGAAATAAATACGACCGAGGATCTTAAAGGCTTAAAAATGCGAATTCCAGGGTTTGCTGGTGAAGTACTTGCTGAGCTTGGCGTTAAACCAACCAATATTCCTGCCAGTGAGTTATACATAGCCTTAGAACGCAACATAATTGATGCACTTGAGTGGGTTGGCCCATCACTGGATCTGCGGATGGGCTTCCACAAAATTGCACCG
>JABSRS010000107.1 GCA_013214885.1 Gammaproteobacteria bacterium | reverse complement strand
TTACTTTACGGGATCACGGGTGATAAAGCGCAATCAAAATTACTAACGACCCAATTAAAACGCCAAATCAAAGTACATAATGGTTTGTTTGCGGGCAAAAAATTAGCCGGACATTGGGCTAAAAACCGTTTTAGAAGCCCATACCTGCGTGAAACGTTATGGCAACAGGGATATGTGGTAGACACCTTAGAGACCTGTGTTAGCTGGGCTAATCTCGATCAGATGCTTAATAAGATTGAAACATCGCTCAACCAAACTGCGGCTAAGTTTGACGAAAAAATTGTGGTATTTAGCCACCTGTCGCATTGCTACCACGATGGTGCAACCATTTACACCAGCTATATTTTTCGCCCAGGGGATAGCTACCAACAAGCACTTAATCGCTGGGAACTGTTCAAACATGCCGCCTCAACCGTTATTGTTGAAAACCAAGGTACTATTAGCCATCAACATGGAGTTGGCCGCGACCATGCCCCCTATTTAGCCCAAGAAAAGGGCGAACTAACTATGGCCGCGCTTAAAGCTGAGTTTGCGATACTCGACCCTGACCAACGCCTTAATAGTGGAGTGATCTGTGACTGACCTAACCTCTGCAGACCAACAGCTCAGACAGCTGATCAGCGATGGTAAATCGGGACGACTGCTGATTATTGGCGGCGGAATAACTGGCGCGGCAACGTTTGCCAAAGCTGCTGCTGCTGGCTTTGAGCCATGGTTAATTGAACAGAATGACTTTACTAGCGGCACCTCCAGTCGGTCATCAAAAATGCTACACGGTGGGCTGAGGTATTTAGCGCAGGGCGATATTGCTATTGTTAGAGAGTCGGCTCGTGAAATAAATTGGTTTCGCCAGCATCTGCCGCAGCATGTCAAACCACTGGCTTATGTCTTTATTCACCAACCAGGTAAAGTTCCATCACCTTGGCTGTTTGATAAAGTACTCAGTGGTTACGACCTGCTGACCCATAACAAGCGACATCACCGCTTGACCCAGAGCGAAATTAAGCTACTACTGCCACAATTAACCAAGCACGATTTTGACGCTAACTTATTTTATGATTCAATCACCGATGATTGCGCTTTAGTATTATCGCTATTACAAACTGGGGTTAAATACGGTGGGCTGTGCGCCAATTATCTCAAAGTAACGAAGGTCCAAAGACCAGACTCGACATCAATCGTTACATTAACCGATACTATCAACGGCACCAGCGAACAAATTGAGTGTGATTTTGTCATTAACGCGACGGGGGCGTGGGCTGGGCAATTACACCCGCCGAAGCAAGCAACGATAAAACCAGTACGCGGTAGCCATATCACCTTACCTTTTTGGAAAATACCGACCGCGGTCAGCATTGCATTTTCACACCCGCAAGATGGTCGCCCAGTATATATCTACCCATGGGCTGGCGTTACGGTCGTCGGCTGCACCGAATTAGTCCATCAGCCATCGCTCGACCAATGCCCGACCATCAGTTTAGCAGAACAACAATATCTATTAGCAGCAGTTAATCACTTAGACTGGCAACATACATTTAGCAGTGACGATATCATTGCCACTTGGGCTGGTGTCCGGCCAATTATTTCAAAAAGCACTGATTTATCAGACTTAAATCATGAACCTCGCAAGCATCAGATTTGGCAACAGCCAGGTATGATTAGCATTGCAGGTGGCAAATTAGTCTCGGCGATGCCAATGGCCAATGATATTTTAACCGCAGCGGCGAAACAGAAATCGTGGATTTTTAATCCTAATCAACAGCTTGAATTAAGTTGTTTTGTGCCACCTAACAGCCCCAAATTATTACGCGATGTCATCAGCTCCAGTGCAATTAAGAATCTTGGCGATTTATTACTGCGCCGCTCACGACTTGGCTTAACAATGGGAGTTGCGCTAAAACAACACCAAACGTCGATTGCTCAACTATGCCAACAGTATTTACACTGGAGTGAGCAGAAATTCGAGCAACAATGGCAACAGTACTGGCAGCATTGGCAACAAAGCTATAGCAGTGCCGTTAGTCTCGACCAGCAAAATCAAGCAACGCTGTCAGAGCCTGCTGGCGATAACGATCTAATTCAAAAAACAACTCATGCCGCGCCCCAGCAATCCGACATACCTCAATTAAATCACTAGTCATGTTAGCGGCAAATTTGTCTTGGTCACTATTTTTAACGACGCGATCAGCCCCGCCCTGCAACAGCAGCGTCGGGATCGTTATTTTAGCAGCGTCCTCAATACACTGACTCGTTGCAAGTAGCCCTTGCAACAACCACTGATTGGTTGGGGCACCCAGCTGAACTTCAGGGTACTGTTGGTATATCGCACGAAATTGTTGATAACGCTCAGCTGATTGGGTTAGGCTGTTTTTGTCAAAAGGCGGTTCACGATAACTTTTACCGCCAAGCACATAACTGGGTTGTGAGCTAAATTTTTGCGCATAATACTCAATCGTTTTCACTAATTGGCTCATCACTGAAACAGGTAGAGGCAGGACAATCCCTAACATAGGATTACCTAAAATCAGCTTATCAATGTTGTGCTGGCAGGTTTGAATGTAGCGCGTCGCAATTGTCCCCCCCATTGAATGGCCAAATAGTAGATGTTTTTGATGTCCGTTTGGCGTAACAACCAGTTTAATAAAGGTTGCAAGATCCTTTATATAATCATTAAAATCAACTACATGACCTTTGTGCGTATCAATGGTCAAACGCTCAGACAAGCCTTGCCCTCGATGGTCAATCAAATACACGCTATAGCCTTGCTGATAAAGTTCGCTGGCTAGCTCCTGATACTTTAAATAGCTTTCAATCCGGCCATTACACAAAATAAACGCTGGCGATTTTGATGGTTGGAGCATCACCGCATAATTAATTCGCACATTGTTAGTGCCATTGAATTGATTTTGCTGTAAATTTTGTATCCAACTGCTGTGTTCTGTTTCCATCGAACCTTAATCCTTAATGATTGACAATCTATAATGCCAGAATATCAAAATATTGAAAACACAATAATCTGCCCACAGACCAACACTCCTTATCTTAAGCTCGAGCAAGGCGACCATCCATGCCTGTTTGTTCATGCTAACGGATACCCTAGCCATTGTTACCTGCCGATGCTAGAACAGCTAATGGGTTGCACTGTGTATGCGCCACTGTCTCGACCATGCTGGGATCTATCAGATCCCCACGCCACCGACCAATGGCCGCTACTATTCCAAGATTTTTTAGATTTCGCCCGAGCGCGGCACCAAGAAACAGGCCACAAATTCAGTGCCATTGGTCATTCGATGGGTTGCATTGTATTGCTTCACGCTGCGATTGAAGCTCCTGAGTTATTTGAGAATTTGGTCTTTATTGAACCGATTTTTCTTTCGACGTCGATTGTTGAAACAGCACGACTGCTGCCTAAAAGTATTAAGCAGCGGATGAAAATAGTGACTAAAACCCTTAATCGACCCGATCAGTGGCCCAGCCTGCAAGATGCTTTTGATTTTCATCGTCCTAAAAGAGTCTTTAAACAATTAAATGATCCTGCACTATGGCAATACATCGTCGGTGCAACTAGCCCAGTCGAGCAACAGTGGCATCTCACATATCCCAAAGCATGGGAGGCATGGTTCTATCAAAATCCACCTCGATCTTGGGGCTTATTGAAAAAATTAGACTTACCAACGCTTGGTCTGCGCGGCGAGAAGTCTGAGTTTCTATCTCAAAAAAGCTGGCAAAAATGGCAACGCTTACAACCCTATGGTAAGTACTTAGAATTTAAAAATCAGCATCATTTATTGCCGATGGCAAGCCCTAAAAACGTTGCCCACGCGATTTTAAATTTTATTGAGTAATGACTTAATAAGCCTCTTCATCTGGCGATAGTCGCTCTTGGTTGCTGGTAAGTTACTTGCATAGTTAAGGTTGTTATAAAACTCCGTCAATTCAATAACTTCACTCATAGCGTGTGGCAGCCTAGTAGCAATAATTTGAGCATAATCTTGGCTGGCAACGTGCTTTTCTCGCCGCACACCGACCTTGGCAAGCTCATCACATAACTCTAGGTATAAGCTGTCTATTTTTTCGTTATAACTCAGCCGCTTAATTTTAAATCCAGCATTCCACATCAGCCATAACCCGATAAAAACGAAGCAACTAATGGTTAAACTGATGACTTTTTCGGTTGTCACACCACCTAGCATATTATTAAGTAACTGATATTGAAGTTTTTTATCATAACCTAACAACCACCGATCCCAGAAATAATTAAGGTTTGCCAAGCTTAGTCTGAGGTTATTGAGCCAAGGAGAGTTTTGATGCTTGGCCAGACTTAAGATTGACCCGCTAAGAAAACTATTTTCGGTCGCCATTGCCTGAGCGAGTCCTTGCTCAATTCTTAATGGCGAGACACTAGCCGTGGGATCTTGTCTAACCCAACCTTTGGCGGGTAACCAAACTTCACTCCAGGCATGAGCGTCATATTGATAGACATTCAAATATCCAACATCACTGTTCCATTCGCCGCCTTGATAACCAGCCACAATACGCGATGGGATCCCAGCGGCTCTCATAATTACGGTAAACGCACTAGCATAATGGGCACAGAAGCCGCGCCTGGTTCCAAACATAAAATCATCAACACTATTCTCACCGAGTAAGGGAGGGCTTAACGTATAGTAAAACTGTTGTTGATTAAAATAACTCAGTACTGCACTAATGAATGCTTGGTCACTCGGATAGCTTCGGCGCAGTTCAATCGCCCATTGTTTGGTTTGTTGGTTTAAGCCATTAACTAAGGTTAAGTTGCGCTGGCGAACATGATCGCTAATCACTACCTCGCTCATTAATGAGGGATAACTCGTCACTCGATACATTTTAGTGGCGGTAATAGCACTCGTGGCGTAGATGTTCTGATCGGGGGTGCGTAAGATCTCAGACTCATCATTTATTGGCAAGGCCAAGCCAACCATCCAAGACTGTTGGGTCGGCTGTGTTATCACTTGATAACTAATGCCTCCAGTCTTGGGTAAAGGGGGCATCGGGGTTAATTGCTTGCCAAGTTGTTGCCACAGCTTTTGATCCATTGATTGGCGCCACCGCTGACCGTCAAAAACATCCATCACCAAGGCACGCCAATACAGCTGTTTGCGCAGAGGTAGCTGACTACCAGGGTCAAAGGTTACGCTAAAGGCCAAAGCATCTGAACGACTTAGCTCCGCGATATCACCAGGGGATAGCTCGTCGCTTAACCCTGTGGTCGCTTGTTGCGATTTAGCCGCATCCCACAATGGCGGCAATTTTGGCATTAATAAAAATAACACCACGGTCAGTGGCACACTAATAGCAATGAGCTGGGCTGATTGTTTAATTGCTTGCACTGTCGTCATTGCAGGAGCACAAGTCACCGACAGTATCGCGATATTTAACCCAATTAAGGGTAAAATTTTAATAGCAGATAATACATCGCTATATAAAATAATAATAACCCCAACCGTTAATATTCCCACCAACACCAAGAAAAACACATCCCTGCGTTGCTTTAATTCAATAAACTTAAGCCCATAACCGAGTAGCAGTAAATTAATCATGGTGATTAACAAGCCACTTTTAGTGACCGAAATAGCTAACAGAGCCAGCCCGGCAACACAGATTAAAGACAGTAAATAACGATTAAACACCATGACTTTACCGACGGAATAACACCAACGCCAGCCAATCGCGATAGCACCAATCATCGCAACCCACCACAACACCTCATGTGACAGTGCTAGCAAAGAAACTAGGTAGGTAGCGGTCATTAATCCGATAGTCGGTTTTCCTAACAACCAAGAGTTAGTCATGGCCACCACCATGATTCGCCAGCATGGTTAACGCTTGTAAACGGTGATTATTACCCGATGACACTGCCAGCTTTTTTCCTGCCAAATTAAGACCAAACTCAACATTTAAATGTGAAAAGTCATTAACGATATGGCACAAGAAACTCAATTTTTGTTCGAGACTATTACCTGCAATTTGGTCAAGATCCAACCATTGCGGCTCACTCACCTGTTGCTCAAAATGCTTAGTGTACATCCCTCTTCCTTGGGCTACCCTTTTCCACGCGACATGCTTGAGCGACTCGCCTGGTCGAAAGGCATTTAAACCCGCGAAATCATCACCGGCAGGCAGATTTGTGGCACTTGAGTGATCTTTTCTGCCCGCTTGCTCGATCGCGACAAATTCGGCTTGATGAGGCAACGGATTAGGAAACACCACTACCTGGTGTGATAAATCAACGTGCGACCAGGCACGAAACAGCCCCAACGGATAGATTGAAGCAATAGTCAGTCGACCCAGATCATGGTTCCCTCGCGATTTCGGTCCAATGTCGACCCTGACCTTATTTTCATTATTAATATTATCTAACAATGTTTGTGATTGATTTTTATAATTAAAAACAAAACCATGCCTGAGTTTTTTTGCCCTAAGCTGACAATAAACAGTCAATGGCTGCTGGGCAAAGTGCTCTCCTCGCTCGAGACCTGTTAGCTCAATGCCGGCTAAATTTTGATAGCATTTTAATAATGTGGTTAAAAAGACACTAATTAACAACATGCTTAACAATACAATTAAGTTATTTTGGTAGTTAGTGCCCAACAAAAAAAGTAACAAGCACAGTAATACATAACAGCAGCCAAACACGGTCGGGAAAATAAAGATATTAGAGCGATCTAAGGTAACAGTTTGTTGCCCAGGAAAACGTTGTTTAAGCCACCGCTGCCATGTTTTATCAAACCACTGCTTGAGTATATTCACCACCCTAACCTAGTGGGTTAACACTATGGAGTAAGTGTTCCCCGAGCGACTGACCACCTTGCTGATTAGTATGACGCAAGCGATGCTCAACGACGGCAGACAAAATAGCTTGAATATCTTCTGGTAACACGTATTTTCTATTTTCAATAAATGCCCAAGCTTTCGCTGTGGCTAAAATAGCTTGCGATGCCCGAGGTGATAATGGATGGGGATACTTGCTGTTGACTCGGGTTTCTTGAACTAACGCCAGTAAGTAATTCAAAATCGGATCAGAAGCTGTTACTTGTGATGCCCCAAGTTGCAGCTCTTTTAACTGCTCAGGGTTTATCACTTGCTTGAGATTGTCGAGGCCAATTGAATGCCCTTGCAGCATTCTTTTCTCAGCATCGATACTCGGAAACCCTAAACTAACCCGCATCATAAAACGATCGAGTTGAGAGTCAGGCAATTCATAAGTACCTGAATGATCTAGCGGATTTTGGGTTGCGATGACAAAAAATGGATCCGACAACTTATAAGTTTCACCATCAATACTAATTTGCCGTTCTGCCATCGCTTCTAGCAATGCACTTTGGGTTTTTGGACTGGTGCGATTTATTTCATCGGCCAACACCAATTGACTAAAAATCGGCCCCCGATGAAATACAAATTGGCCCGATGTATTATCAAAGATTGAAACGCCAAGTAGGTCGGCGGGTAACATATCACTGGTAAATTGGATGCGGTTATAGGAAAGACCCAGTGAAATAGCTAAGGCATGAGACAAGGTGGTTTTGCCAACACCAGGGGCATCTTCAATCAATAAATGACCATTAGCTAACAAGCAACACAGCGCTTGCTTAATTTGATATTCCTTACCCAACAACTGCTTATTTATTTGCTCAACGATTGGAACAATTAAAGGATTCATGATCGACCCGAAAGATTTCAATTAAAAACAGCTTATCCTAAAAATTAGCCAAATTGACAGGTATAATGAATAAAAATTTATCTCAGGGTTTAACATGCTAAGTTATCGTCACAGTTTTCACGCAGGCAATTTTGCAGACGTACTAAAACATACAGTTCAGTCATTAATTATTGAATCTCTTAAACAAAAGCCCAAGCCTTTTGTTTATCACGATACTCATTCTGCGGCAGGGCGCTATGATCTTCGTGATGAGAAAAGCCAAAAGACTGGCGAATACAAAGAAGGTATTGCCCGCCTTTGGCACCGTAATGACATTCCCGAGCTAATGCACCCCTACATCGATACGGTTGAAGCGTTAAATCCTAATGGTGATTTAAAATACTATCCTGGTTCGCCAATGGTGGCGAAAGGGCTGATCGGTCATGCTAATCGCCTAGAACTCACTGAATTACATCCGACTGATATCAAGTTATTACGCCAAGAGTTTGCTGGTGACAGAAAAGTAAGAATTGAGCAGGTTGACGGCTATCAAGGATTAAATGGCAAGATGCCTCCAGCGCAACGCCGAGCATTAGTGCTGATCGATCCTCCTTATGAGCTAAAAACAGAACACGATGATGCGATTAGAGGTATTAAAGATGCACATAAGAAGTTTGCCACTGGCATTTATGCTTTATGGTACCCAATGGTGTCACGAGCTCAAGTAAATCGTTTTTGTCAAAAATTTGCAGATCAAGGCATTCGTAATATTTTGCGGATTGAAATGTGCGTCAAACAAGACACCAATGAGTTTGGCATGACTGGCTCAGGCATGATCATTGTTAATCCACCGTGGAAACTTGAACAGCAAATGAAAGAGCTGCTACCGTGGCTAACCAAGCAGTTAAAGCAAGATGACACGGCTCACTTCACCATTGAATGGTTAGTTGAAGAATAACCATGAGATAAGAAAGCAGTGAGCTGAAAACGGCGGACGTTATGTCCGCTTAAGTTGTGGCGATATAACTATTTAACGCCTTTATGCGAGAAAAAAGTCACTTTATCTGCCACAAATTTAATATCAATATAACGCTGCTCCGTTCCCCAGCTACATTGCTTAAAGCCCAGGGCTTCATCGCATGAACTCGGCGAACCTAGCAGTAGCTCAATTTCCTGATAATCCATCCCAGCTTCAATAACCTGATAATTATCTTTGGTGATTTTGCTACATCCAACCAGCACCAATAAGCTTAATGCACTGGCTAGTATTATTTTTTTATTCATCTCTTTTCCTTAAAAAATAAAACCATGACTTGATGCTACGGCCCAAGCTACGGTTACTAAACTAATGGTTAATAATACATAATGAAGCCGGGTTATCTTACGAAAAGTCGCTTCAGGATTCTGCTGCGCTTGGGCATTTAACACTCGGTGCAATACCAAGGGCTCCAGCACAAATAACATAATGGTAAATATTAACCAGGTCACTATCATTAAATGGAGCCAGCCACTGCCTGGTTGTGACAAGCGTTGCCAGCCACCCGTTTGCATCAGCATAAAGAAACCGGAGCCACCAGCTAGCAAGGTGGTCACTCGAGACTGCCACGCAAAACGTCCTTCGATATTTTCAAAAAACTCAACCCGTCGTGCAGGTTCAACAAAATGTTTAATCGCAGGTAACAAGACCAAGGTCACCATAGCAACTCCGCCAATCCACAGCACAATCGCGAGCACATGAATAACCCGAGCCAGTATCAATGAGTCCATCAAATATCCTTTTAAATCTTAATTAGACCCAGTCTCTTACGGGTAAAAATTTCTCATAAATTTCAGCTTCGGCACTGCCAGGCTCTGGCTGATAATTATATTGCCAGCGCACTAAAGGTGGCATCGACATTAAGATTGATTCGGTGCGGCCGCCACTTTGTAATCCAAAGTGAGTGCCACGATCATAAACCAAGTTAAATTCAACATAACG
>JABSRS010000106.1:1847-9442 GCA_013214885.1 Gammaproteobacteria bacterium | reverse complement strand
GTAAGATCATGTATGGTGATATCTTCCATCAGAACGAAGTCGAGCAATCTACCTATAACTTCGAACATGCCGATGTTGATGAGTCGATCAGCGTGGTGATCCTATCTGGTGATGAGCAGGTGTTTTGTGCAGGTAATGACCTCAATGATTTTATCGATAACCCACCTCAAGATGAAAGCGCACCACCCTTTATCTTTTTATTGGCATTAAATAATTTTAACAAACCACTCATTGCGGCAACGGCAGGCCCAGCGATTGGGATCGGAACGACGATGCTATTGCATTGTGATTACGTGGTGGCCAGTGAAAACACCTTATTTAAGATGCCCTTTGTCAGTCTGGGCTGCACTCCAGAAGGTGGATCTAGTTTATTACTGCCACAGTTGATTGGTCAGCGTAAAGCCTCAGAATTGTTATTGTTAGGGACCAGCTTTGATCCCCAATATGCTTTGACAGCAGGGATTATAAATGAAATAGCACCTGTTGGCGGGGCGTTATAAAAAAAGCCGTGAACGTGGCAAAGAAAATGGCCAAGCAGCCACCTCAGGCGATCAGGGCTGCTAAAGCTATTATGAAGGCACCATTAAAGGATCTAATTGCACAAACTATTATTGCCGAGGGCAAAGTCTTTGCTCAGCGTTTAGCCTCAGATGAGGCGCAAACTATCCTGCGCGCTTTTATGAAGCGATAAACCGTGACGACAATATCGTTACGACAATATCGTTACGACAATGATTGTGGCATTAATACCTTAACTTTTTCTTCTTGTTTAAGCATCAAGGTAATAGCCTGGTTGACTTCACGACGGACCGATGATTGATACCAGCGATTCCAACAACCAACATTGTCCCAATTAGTAATAATGGTTCTAATATTAGGGCTGTGGACGTCACCATAAGATGTGCCAGAGATAAAACCTTTGGCAGACATCACCGCTGTTAAGGTTTTCTTTATCTCGGCATCGTAGGTACTTTCCATATCCTCATCGAGGATCCGCTCGATAATTACTTTTATCATATTCAACAATACCTTAATTCATTAACATCCCTTAGGTATAACGTATTAGGTAGCACCTTGTAAAGCAGGTTGATCAGTTAATGGCTTGGCTAGTTCTTTCTTTATCAAAATGTATACCGCACAGATCGTAATTAAAATATGATAAGGAAGATCAAAATAAGATAATCCTAAAAATAGTCCACCACTGGCATAAGCGACGAAGCTGACTTGAAGCATCCGGCACAATAGATTTGCCCACATTAAATCTTGGCGGTCCTTAACCATTTTTTGAACTTTATTGGCCAAACGCCATGCGGAAATCCACAGCGCCATAAAGAGAAATAAACCAGGAAACCCTTGCTGACCCAACACTTTAAAGTAAATACTATGAGCATCATGAAAATCTTCAGGGTCTGGTGCGTAAAGGTAAAAATTAACCCGATTAAAAGCGCCAAAATTGGCCCCGAAGACATTAGCCGTTGCCATGTTGTATGCTGCACGCCAGGCGTTGAGTCGCCCCTTAATAGAACCGTCATACGACTCTTCATTGCTTTGAACGATAGTAGCCATTCGGTCATGCCAGCGATCGGACATCATACTGTAACCAATTGGTAGCATAATAATGATTAAGATAGATGCAGCAAATTTTTTGTCGCTTTTAAACCAGAAGAATCCTCCTACCGCGACGATAGCCACTAATGCCCCTCTTGACTGAGTACCCAGTACAGCAGCAAGACATAATAATATAGCAGCCGCTAACGCATACTTTAGCCACTTTAATTCACTAACCCTAAAAAGATAATACAAAATAGGCACGATCATCAATAACGCTAAGCCTAATTCATTGTTACCTTCGAAATAGCCGCCACCTGGGCCCCACACTCTTAGATTACCCGCGGTTAAAATGGTAAAAATTCCGCCCTTAATACCATAATAGCCAATGCTGAGACTAACCACCCATAAGGTTTGTTCAATTCTCTCTCGAGAGGTCAGCATCATATAAATTAACACCGAGAATATCTGCACTTTTACGGCATTAGAATATGAGCCCAGATTGCCAAATTCTTGATAGGCCGACATTGCTGAAAAGAACATCGATAAATTAAATAACAGCCACCAGCCCAGTGGCGCACAAACGTTGATTTTCTTGCTTTCGTTGCTCACAAAAAAAGCAACGAGAAATACAATGGCGACAAATTGAGCAATTGGGAAATAAATCATGAATCCCCACATCAGTTTATGCGGCAGCATGTAACTAATCCAGCACCACATTAACACCCCATAAAACGGTTTCTTAAGCGTCATCAGGGCCATTATCACCACAAAAGCCAATAAAATAATGTCACGCATAATTGTTGACTAGCTCCTGATATTCTTGTTCAAGCATTGGAATAACATGGAGCGGACAAAACTGTTGCACTAATTGATGACCATTTGCGGCAAGCTTGTGAGCAAGGTTCGGGTCAGCAACGACTAATGATAGCTGCTGTGCAATTAAATCGGCTCGTTTGGCCTCAACCAATAAAGCATGCTGATAATGCTTAACTAAGTGTGGGATCCCTCCGACATTAGAGGAGATAACGACGAGGCCACAAGCAAGTGCCTCAATCAGAGAGTTTGGCGTATTATCGACTAAGCTCGAATTAATTAAGATATCAGCCGATTGATATAATTTTGCAATCTCATCTCGAGAGATTCGGCCAACAAAATCAACTTTATCAGCGATTTTTAATTGCCAGACCAATTGTTTGAGCATCGCCTCTTCATGGCCGCTGCCAGCGACCGTTAATCGACAATTGGGATGTTTTTGTGCAAATAAAGTAAACCCTTTGATTGCCGTGGCATTATCGTATATTGGTTCAAGGTTACGCGTCACCACAACGTGAATAGGATGATCTGACATATCATTTTCCTTAAACTCAAAAACAGACAAATCGATGATATTGGGAATTATTTTAGCGTCAACGTCATAAGTCTTAAATATCTGTTGCAGGAACTGACTAGGTACAATCACCCGATCAACTCTAAAAAAAGCGCCCTTAATAAAAGGCCAAGCACGGGCAAAAAATAATTTAGCTCCTCCGCCCCGATAATTGACAATAACAGGTATCTTAAGCCAAGCAGCAACATAAATGACAGGCAGCGAGAATAAATAAAACGACCAACCAGAGTTCGCCATTAAGTGAATCACTTGATAGTTATTTAGTTGATTTTTCAATGACCAGCTGTAACGCAACAAGCGAAATAAAGCACGTAATATTACGACCTTACCAACCCACTGTGGCTGGTAAGGCTCATTCGTTGCGATAAAACCAACCTCGTGACCCTGCTTGGTTAATAATTTACACAACTGCGCTGTTTGCATCGCCATCCCACCATTTGGCGGGGGACTTGGTCCAACTATTGCTATCTTCATCCTAAACCTCACACATATGCAGGTTATCCCATCAGTATTATTTTAGCTCACTAACCAAAAAGCGTTCAAACATCAGTAACATCCAGAGTGATGCGCTATTATCACGAGTTCCCTCGCTGTGGCTACTTATTAGCCACTTTATGGTGTCCATATTGAAAATTCCACATTCAATCATGGTCGACGACAGTAAACCTTGTTCAAGCTTATGCTTGAGAGGTCCTCTAAACCACTGTGCCAGCGGCACGCCAAAACCCATTTTTTTACGATAAAGCACATCATTAGGCAAATGTGGTTCTAAGGATTTTTTAAAAATTGCTTTACCTTGACCAGCAATAATTCGATCCGATGGTGGAATATTTACCGCCCATTCGACAAATTGATGATCGAGTAGTGGCACCCGAACCTCGATGCTATGTGCCATACTTGCCCGATCAACCTTGGTTAAAATATCACCAACCAGATAGGTTTTCATATCGATATATTGCACTTGTGACAACGGATGTAAATTTTCAACTTGCTTGGCGTGCTCCCTAAAGACACTAACACTGTTGTAGCCATTTAAACTTTGTTTGAAATCTTGGCTAAACAACCGAGAACGCTCATCACTTCGTATCAGCGACATGCTATTGTGATACCCCTCAACCCAATCAAAAGACATCGATTGAAAAGTTGTTTTAGCACGAACAAACTTAGGGGCCCAATCAAGTTTGGGATAAATTCTGCCAAGTAGCCCAAATAGAGGCTTACGCACCGACAGCGGTAATAACTGCCGAACCTTTTGTTCTTTTAAATGCCATTGATAACGGCGGTAACCAGCCATTAATTCATCGGCACCGTCGCCTGATAGCGCGACAGTAACGCGCTCTTTTGCCATTTCACACAGCCGATAAGTTGGTAAGGCTGAACTATCGGCAAAAGGCTCATCATACAAATCAGCCAGTTTGTCGATCAAATCGAAATCATCACTTTTAACTTGTTTAATGCAGTGCTCTGCCTGATATTTTTTCGCAACTTCAGTGGCATACTCAGTCTCATTAAAACCGTCAACGTCAAAACCAATAGAGCATGCTTTAACGGCAGAGTCTTGAAGTTTAGACATCATTGCAACGACCGCGGATGAATCAACGCCGCCAGACAAAAATGCGCCCAGTGGTACTTCAGACATCAATCGAACATCGACCGCTTGGGTAAATCGTTCAATCAATTGCTCTTCGTTTGGTTGATTCACTAATGGCGCGTTGTCAAAATGGAGATCCCAATATTGTTGGCTAACTGGCGATAAGTCTCCTTTGTTTATTGTCAGGGTGTGACCCGGTTTTAATTTATAAACGCCCTGGAAAATTGAACGTGGTTCAGGAATGTAACCAAAGGAAAAATACTCTTCAATCGCCTGTGGATCTAAAACTCGGCAACATTGCGGGTGTTGCTTTAACACTTTCAATTCCGAGCCAAAAATAAATTGACCACAATCTAAAATAGAATAATAGAGCGGTTTTATCCCCAAGCGGTCGCGCGCCAAAAACAATAAATCTTGGTTCTTATCCCAAATTGCAAAAGCAAACATGCCACGGAATCGTTCAACACACAGCTCGCCCCATTGGGCCCATGCATGAATAATAGTTTCAGTATCACTATCCGTTTCAAAATGATGACCCAGTGCTATAAGCTCTTGAGCGAGTTGTTTAAAATTATATATTTCACCATTAAACACCACCCCAATTGTCTCAGACTGATTAAACATTGGTTGGTGACCACCAGCCAGATCAATAATTGATAGTCGACGATGCGCAATGCCAATTCCTGGCGCAAAATAGAAACCATCATCATCAGGCCCGCGATGACTTTGCACCGTGTTCATATTGACTAACACATTTTGGTCGATGTCAGCCGAGCCCTTTAAATCGAAAATACCTGAAATACCACACATAAAAACGTCCTGTTATTTACTGATTGCGTTGCGATATAAGGTCGCATATTGATTAATCATTTGACCAATACTAACGGCACTACCTTGAAACCTGCTCTTCAGCTATCCAGTAGCAAACCGAGAAAAATATAACATTTCGGTATCGGTTCAACCGCCGTGCACTCTCCGTTATAGCTCAAACGAGCTATGCTCCATTACCTTAATTAGTCGTTGTTGAGCTTGGTCATAAGTGTCTTCATCTGCTTGATACAAGGTCGAAATAGCGAACACATACACTCGCTGTGTTGGGTTGGTCAGGGCCAACCATACTTGGCGAGCTTTGATGATGGGTAAACTCGTTATTTCAACACCATCGATGTGATACCAATACCGAATTAATCGATGTTGACCATTAATATTACTTAACTCTAATTCATTATAGGTAATATTGCCCTGTTGCCCTGTTCGTTGAGATAATTGAGTCCAGTAGTGGCGATTAAAAAATCTATTGCTTGAAGTAATTAATTCCCCTTGAGTCTGACGACTTGCAAATTGGGCAATGTAAAGCTCAACCCCATCTTGGCTATCACCACGATATTCAGCTAAGGCATAATCAAATTTAGGCTGCCACCCAACATTAGTGGTCTGAGTGAAATTGACCAGGTTCGGAGCAAAAAATAACAGTGATTTTTCTGGCGGTGAGACCGTGACGATTTTGAAATCAATGATAATGGCACTGACCGCAATAACGATCACAGCGATGGTATTACTGAAGCTAAAATAACTATTTGGCTGATTGGTGGCCTGAGATACTTGATCAACTGGTTGATCAGAAAAACGCGCCCCAATATAAAACATAATACTGATAACTAATCCAAAAAATAACCAGCCATAGATTAGGTGATCGACACCTGTTGCATATTTCATATCCGATAAGTGCGCTATTAACACAATTAAATAGGCCCGGATCCCGTTAGCTAAAATGGGCACCGCGATCGAGAAGAGGACAAACGTTATTTGTTTCGATAACTTTCGATAATTTAAATAGGCAAATAGGGTACCAACGGCTAGAGAGGCAATCAAATAACGAATGCCAGAGCACGCAACTGCAACTTCAAAGTGACCTGTCGGCGTCGTAATATAAAGTCCCTCAAAGTATACGGGCACCTGACTAAGCTCAAGCATAAATACGGTAAGTTCAGCCGTAATGATCTGTAACATCGGTATTAATGTATTGCCCATTGGCACGGCAAAAATCAGATAAGCCAATGGAAATTGATATTTTTTGGCAAATTTATCACCAAAGACCATCCAATGACAGGCAGCAAGGCCGCCAACAGCACCCAGCTGACTAAAAACTGCGATGTCTAAAAGTTGGCCAGATAACCACAGCATAATAAATAAAACAGTAACAACAGCGCCCTTAATCGAACTGTTAATAACCAATGCTGTAAATTGCTGCCTATCTCGCCAAAAAAGCCAGATCACAATCGGGAAAATCAGAAAACCATGAGCAAAAGTTTCCGATCGTGACCAAATCTCAACGGTGGCTTTAAACGTTGATAAAAATAATCCGATCCAACAGATGGTAATAAGCAATGTAATCACTACATTATTAAGCTGGGGGTTTAGCGACTTATTATTTCCCGTCATTAACTTTCCTTATTTGGTCACAATCAACCCAAATGCCGTGCTAACAGCGGCCCTATTTTCTGACTAACCAACAGTGGTAATTTGCTCCATAATAAAATAACAAATTTGTACTTGGGATTAGATGCAGATAATGACGGCAGCTGTTTACTTTTGACTAAATAATACTGATAGCTCATCGGGTTAATACTCATTCCCCAATGTTTTTTATACGAGTAGGAACCACTACCTACTTTACTACGGCCAAAATCAAAATAATGACAGCCTCGCTCTTTAGCATGGCACATTAATTTGTAGTACATAAAGTCATTACTTTTTAAATCTCGAGCTTGGGACAGTCCGCCGCCGTAATGTGGTAATACCCGCCCTTTATAATAAAAACTCATCACGCTAGAAACAGCAACATCTTGATGAAAAATGGTAAAGATTTCACAACGATGAGCAAATATTTTTTGTAACTCAATAAACGATTGCTTTGGGAAAACAGGGGTACCAAGATTACGAACACTGGTTGAATAAATGGTATAAAGATTTTCAATATCAGACTCAATCTTGACCACCAATTGATTGTTCATTGACTGGCGAATTACCGCTCGCTGTTTTTTCTTGATCCCAGCTAAAATATCT
>JABSRS010000106.1:0-1837 GCA_013214885.1 Gammaproteobacteria bacterium | reverse complement strand
CCAATCATCACGTGAGGCTGTGGTTGCGGCATGGTCATATTATCATCAAGAATATAAGAGTCATTCGGGGAGCGCAACTCCAAATAATCGACATTTAATTGGTCAGCGAGAGTGCATGCATGCTTTAGCAATTTTTGGGCGATAAGTTGTGAGTCGGCAATGATACCGCCTAAAACACAAATAGGTGTCGACACTAATGAATGCCCAAACAGTAAGCTTTTTTGTTCAACCAGAGGCAATACACCTTTAATTTCCTGGTTTTCAAGCCAGAATATAAATATACATCGATGATCATAGACTTTTTCAATCAGCTGTTTCCAACCACTTAAATGGTAGAACGTGCCATCGTCATGCTGATCAATATAACGATCCCAAAGATCCATATACTGATCATTTAATTCTAGTACAATCCCTGTCATAACTTTCCTAATGCATAATTTTATAAATATTTTTGGTAAACATCTCGCATCGTTGACCAATTAAAATCCACCAACAAACACTCCAGCCGCTGCTCAAATTTAGATAAATTCAAATAATGTCGAAATTTTGATTTGGCTGAAATATTTTCAGTTCTCGGCTGTAAAGGATCGATCTCCCAAGGGTGAAAATAAAACAGACTGGGAGAACTTTCCGCCAACAAATAACGCCGCAATGCCCAGCGACTTAATAAGTATGGATACAATCTGAAATAACCGCCACCTGAAATGGGTAAATTTTTTCCACATAGTCGCAACGTTGAGACTGGAATTTCAAGTAACGAGTCTCGGACTAAATAAGGAAATCTCGGCCAGTCGGGGGTGCCATAATGATCATGATTAATCGGGTAAGTACTAGAGCTATAAGAAAAACCTAACTCATTAATAATATCAAATGCCCAGCTACTTTCCTTGTTAATCGAAAAACTAGGTGCCCGATAACCGCAGACCTCAACCCCTGATGTTTGCTCCAATATTTGCTTGGCTAAGCTTAAATCCTCGCGAAATTGCTGCGGAGTTTGCTCATTAATCTTATTGTGCCAATAACCATGGCAACCTAACTCATGTCCTTGGTCAACGATTTCTTTAATCAAATCAGGGCATTTTTGTGCCACCCAACCTAAAGTGAAAAATGTTGCTTTTACCTGGTGTTTTTCGAATATGGACAAAATGCGCCTAGTACTTTTCTCTACTCTAAGCTCTTGTAAATCCCAAGTTTCTTTTGGATATTGCTTGGAAAAAGCGGCAACTTGAAAATAATCTTCAACATCAATAGTGAGCGCATTAAACTGTCTATGAGTCATTCATTAACTCTCCGAAAATAGTAATCAACATAAATTTATCTAACACCACGACTAAAAAGAATGATCTCAGCAGTTCTCAATAAGATAAACAAATCGAACAAATAACTACGATTCTTGATGTAATAAAAATCATATTTCAATTTTTCAAAGGCATCTTTTTGACTAGCACCATAGGGATATCGAATTTGTGCCCAGCCTGTTAATCCTGGCATAACGTAATGACGTTCACTGTAAAAAGGGATCTGTTTAGCAAGTTGCTCAACAAATTCAGGCCGCTCAGGACGAGGTCCCACAAAACCCATTTCACCTTTAAACACATTATAAAGCTGCGGCAGCTCATCAATGCGATATTTTCTTATCACTCGACCAACATGGGTGACGCGACTGTCATTTTTTTGTGCCCAAACAGCACCGTCTTTCTCGGCATTAATTGACATACTTCGAAGCTTGATAATATTGAATAGCTTGCCACCGCAACCAATACGCTGCTGCTGATAAAAAACAGGGGCCCGTATCCCGTCCTCTATTTTAATCGCGATAATTGCAATCAACAGAAGA
>JABSRS010000105.1 GCA_013214885.1 Gammaproteobacteria bacterium | reverse complement strand
GATTTACGTTATGGTGAAAACTCTCACCAAAGCGCCGCGTTCTATGTTGAACAAAACCCAACGGAAGACTCTGTTTCGACCGCCAAGCAATTACAAGGTAAGGCGCTTTCATTTAATAATATTGCCGACACCGATGCCGCCTTGGAATGTGTTAAAGAATTTGACCAACCAGCTTGTGTGATTGTAAAACACGCTAACCCATGTGGCGTTGCGATTGGTGATGATATTTTATCAGCCTATGAGCGTGCATTTAAAACCGATCCAACATCAGCATTTGGCGGTATTATTGCCTTTAACCGCGAATTAGATGCCGATACCGCAGAAGCTATCGTTTCTCGTCAATTTGTTGAGGTCATTATTGCCCCATCGATTACCAGCGAAGCATTGCAAATTGTTGCCGCCAAGAAAAACGTGCGCGTTTTAGAATGTGGCCAATTTAGTGCTAAGAATGCGGCTTATGATTATAAGCGGGTTAATGGCGGGATGCTGGTCCAAGATAAAGACCTTGGCATGGTGACTTTAGATGACTTAACCGTTGTGTCAAAACGCCAACCATCTGAGCAAGAACTTACCGATTTAATGTTTTGTTGGAAAGTCGCAAAATTTGTTAAATCAAACGCGATTGTTTATGCCCGTGATGGCATGACTATCGGTGTTGGCGCAGGTCAAATGAGCCGTGTTTATTCAGCCAAGGTTGCTGGAATTAAAGCGCAAGATGAAGGCTTAGAGGTTCCGGGTAGTGTGATGGCATCAGATGCCTTTTTCCCATTCCGTGATGGTATCGATGCCGCAGCAGCCGCTGGTATCACTTGTGTGATTCAGCCAGGTGGTTCGATTCGCGATCAAGAAATTATTGATGCCGCCGATGAAGCCAACATGACGATGATCTTCACTGGCATGCGCCACTTCCGTCACTAAACACGCTAAGGATATAACATGAATGTATTAATTATTGGTGGCGGCGGTCGTGAACATGCCTTGGCATGGAAAGCAGCGCAATCACCGAAAGTGAATAAAGTATTTGTTGCACCAGGTAATGCAGGTACAGCATTAGAGCCTAAGCTTGAAAACATTGCCCTTGATGTTAACGATATTGAAGGTTTAATTGCTTTTGCCAAAGCGAACCAAATTGAAATGACTATCGTCGGCCCAGAAGCTCCGCTAGTGATTGGCATCGTTGACGCTTTTGAAGCGGCTCAGCTAAAGTGTTTTGGGCCACGACAAGGTGCAGCGCAGCTTGAAGGCTCAAAAGCTTTTGCGAAAGATTTTTTAGACCGTCACAACATTCCGACCGCTTGGTATCAAAATTTCACCGAAATTGAACCTGCGCTAGCGTTTTTGCGTGAAAAAGGTGCACCAATTGTAGTTAAAGCCGATGGCTTAGCTGCTGGTAAAGGCGTGATTGTCGCCATGACCCTGGCCGAAGCGGAAGATGCTGTCAACGATATGCTAAGTGGCAATGTTTTTGGTGACGCTGGCAGTCGCGTGGTTATTGAAGAATTTCTTGATGGTGAAGAAGCTTCTTTTATCGTGATGGTTGATGGCAAGAATGTACTGCCAATGGCAACGAGTCAAGATCATAAACGTGTTGGCAACGGTGATACGGGTCCTAATACCGGTGGTATGGGAGCTTATTCTCCAGCGCCAGTGGTTACGCAAGAGATTCATGATCGGGTAATGAACGAAGTGATTTACCCAACCATTAAGGGTATGGCAAGCGAAGGCAATGTTTACACTGGCTTCCTCTACGCTGGCTTAATGATTATGAGCGATGGCACCCCTAAAGTTATCGAATTTAATTGTCGCTTTGGTGATCCAGAAACTCAACCAATCATGATGAGATTACAATCTGATTTAGTTGAGTTGGTTGAAGCCTCTTTTGAGCAACGCCTCGATACTATCACTGCAAAATTTGATAGTCGTGCTGCAGTAGGCGTAGTACTCGCTGCCGGCGGTTACCCTAGTTATTACGCTAAAGGCGCTATCATTACTGACATTCCTAACGAAACTGCCGATGCCAAAGTTTTCCACGCTGGCACCAAAGTTCAGGGCAATGACGTAGTCACCGCTGGCGGACGGGTATTGTGTGCAACAGCCCTAGGCAACACGGTAACAGAAGCACAAGAACGTGCTTATCAAGCCGCTAAGCAAATTAAGTGGGATAAAGCCTTTTATCGCACCGATATTGCCTATCGTGCGATTGCTCGCGAGCAATCGTAAATAGCAATTCCCCTTGAATTTGAGATAGCAAAAGACCAGCGTAATTAGCTGGTCTTTTTTTGGCTATGTACTAATTAGCTGTTGCTGTATTTTTATAGTTGAAAATTCAATTTGTTGCGCAAGAATACCAGGATGCACCATCCCCCCGCTCTTAGTTGTCTTCTTCTGGATAGCTGTTAGGAGAAAAAATCAGGGACGATTTTTGATTCACGCTATCACTGCTTTGGCGGACTTCCTTATGCCGCTGGCATAACGGTTCTACCATCGCTCCGCTCACCCCTTCGGGGCCAGCTAAAGCTGTTAAAAATTACTCCCGATAATTTTTTAGATTTTACCGCAGGCGTAGCCATGGATGGCGAAGTTAGAGCGACGCAGGATGCCTAAGCCGAGATGCGCATTAAAATCGATTCCGTTAAGACGGTTATGTAGATGAAGATCAGCAACTAAACTACGGGTCGCCTTTCTTTTGGTGACTTTTCTTTGGCGAAGCAAAGAAAAGCCACTGGTGTGCAAACAATTTAGCTCAATAAGGCGCATTCAGACATTTTCACATCATAAGACCACCATTAACTAAATAGACCCGCAACAATAGTTAACGGGGACATAGCCATTTTACTGTTTCAAATATTGTTCACGGCTGACTTTAAATAAATCAATGTTCAACCCTAAGTCAATGATTTGTCCCGCGGGCAGTAAACCAATTTTTAGTAGCACCTTGGTTGAGCCAACATTCTCAGGCACCGCCATGCCCATAATATGATCAAGTTTAAGTTGCTTAAAACCATATTCCATCGCCGCTTTAGCGCCCTCGGTGGCTAACCCTTGTCCCCAAAATTGAGGTAAAAAACGATAACCGACATCAGCCATTTGATACTCAGGCAAATATTTCAAGCCACAAAAACCAATCACTTGATTGGTTGCTTTATCAACAGCTGCCAGCCGGGCATAACCATCATGTTGATAGCCATACTGCCAAACACTACGGATCACTTCGCGGGCCTCGTCGAGGGTTGTTATATTGCCTTTATCACCAGTATACTTTGTCACTTGGTCATCGCTGTTAAAGCGTAAAACGGCTTCCGCATCTGATAATTCAAATTCGCGTAAAATTAATCGCGGTGTTTCAAGGGTGGTTTTTTTTATCATAAGTTGTCCCAACAGCCTGTAATATTTAAAAAATCGCAATCAGTATAATGACCCAATATGTTAGATTATACCATTTTCATTAATTATTTGATCTTGTTGTGCTAAGGATAAATTGACGAGAACAAGTCACTGCCAACAACTTACAGAGAAGTGGACCCCTTTGGTTGGACACATATCCTTAGTTTTTAAGTGATTAATCCAAGTTATGCGGCGGACCTTTGTCTAGCAAAATAAACCTGATCAGGTGTTAAATCATTCAGACTTTGATGGTATCGCTGCTCATTATAAAACACTATATAGTGGCTAATTTCAAGCTTCTCCAGAAACGCTCGATTATCACATTGTCTACCCAGCAGCCTTTTCCATCCATGCTAATCCTGATATCGTTCGCTTTTAACTTGGCGGTAAATTCATTACTAGTGAATTGACTTCCTTGATCCGAATTGAAGATTTCAGGCTTGCCATAGAGCTTTAATGCCTCGTCTAGCGCATCTAAACAGAACTGTGTATCCATTGTGTTGGAGAGCCTAGAGGACAATATTTTACGGCTGTACCAATCGATTATAGCCACAAGATAAAGAAAACCTTTCTTCATCGGAATGTAGGTGATGTCGATCGCCCACACTTGATTTGCATAGACAATATCAAGATCACGCAATAAACATTGAAAATTTTGAAACGACATACCGACCTCTTTAAATCCATTTAATGAGATATATAAATATACTCTAGCTTGAGTTACCACGAAGGTATAGTGTTGTCTCTCGAGACTAAGCTGATTCCTGTAAAACCAGCCAAAAAACCTAAATTCAATCAAAATAATTATTAGTCAAACTACTGATGCTATTAACTGTGCTATTTATTATTGTTGTTACCGCTAAAATGTTTTAGATCAAAAAATCTGCACGAGCTTGCGATATCATTCCCCTTACGCACTACTTTTAAGGATAAAAGATTGGCAGCAACACTAAAGAAATTATTAAACTTCATGTTAAGCAGTATCAGAGACTTAGCACCAATTATTGCCGTTATTGTATTTTTTCAATTGGTGGTAATCGGTCAGCCATTACCTAACGTCGGGCAACTGCTCGTTGGCGTCTTATTTGTCTTACTCGGATTAACATTTTTTATCCATGGTTTAGAGCAAGGACTGTTTCCGATTGGTGAATCAATGGCTCACGCTTTTGCCAAAAAAGGCAGCGTGCGCTGGCTATTAATTTTTGCTTTCTGCTTAGGCTTTGGCACCACAGTTGCCGAACCAGCATTAATAGCGGTTGCAGCAGAAGCGGCAAAAGTTGCGGCCAATGGCGGACTGATCGAGGCAACACAAGCATCAATGCATGACTATAGCCAAGGCTTACGCATGAGCGTGGCGTTAAGCGTCGGCATTGCAATAGCCCTCGGAGTGTTGCGGATCATCAATGGTTGGCCATTGCAATGGTTTATTGTTGGTGGTTACCTGCTAGTTGTAATAATGACAGCTTTTGCCCCGCCAGAAATAATTGGCATTGCTTATGACTCGGGAGGTGTGACTACGTCCACTATTACCGTTCCTCTGGTGACAGCATTAGGGGTAGGTTTAGCGTCATCGATTAAAGGCAGAAATCCAATGACTGATGGCTTTGGCCTTATCGCTCTAGCATCATTGACACCAATGATATTTGTAATGGCTTACGGGATGATTCGACTATGACTTTTACCGATATGCTATGGCAAATAGTCGATACTATAATCGCGACCTTTCGTGATGTATTACCTATTGCAGCAATATTATTTGGCTTTCAATTTGCAGTGATCCGCAAGCCACTACCCAACCTCGGTAAAGTTCTTATGGGCTTTTTCTGGGTGTTAATCGGACTTTCATTATTTTTAATCGGTTTAGAGTGGGCCCTGTTTCCTCTGGGTCGATTAATGGCGCAGCAACTAACCGATCCCGCCTTTATTACGGGTGTTGAAGATGCCGCACTGTTAACCGAAGCACTAAAAAATGTTAATTGGATGGATTATAGCTGGGTTTACATCTTTGCTTTCCTGATCGGTTTTGCGACCACCATTGCCGAACCCTCATTGATCGCTGTTGCGATTAAAGCCAATGAAGTTTCTGGTGGTGCAATTGGTATTTGGGGATTACGTTTGTCGGTTGCTTTAGGTGTTGCAGTAGGTATCTCTCTAGGCTGTTATCGCATTGTTGTTGGCGATCCGATCCAGTGGTACATCATGGCGGGTTACGTCATTGTGGTAATACAGACATTCTTCGCCCCTAAATTAATTATACCTTTAGCGTACGACTCAGGCGGTGTTACCACCTCAACGGTAACGGTCCCTTTAGTGGCAGCCTTAGGGTTAGGTTTAGCTGAAACTGTGCCAGGGCGTAACCCTTTAATTGATGGTTTTGGTTTAATTGCCTTTGCCAGCTTGTTTCCTATTATATCAGTAATGGCTTACGCTCAGATTTCTGAAGCACTGGCTAAACGCTCAAAAAAACAAATGAAGTTGCAACATAAATAGCAACTGAAGATTGGAGAAAAAATATGCATTTTAAATTAATTATTGCCTTTGTCGATGATTCACGTACCGACGAAATTATGGAAGCAGCACGTGAGGCAGGAGCGACTGGCGCCACTATCATCACGAATGCCCGTGGTGAAGGATTAAAACAATCAAAAACATTCTTTGGTTTATCACTCGATACGTCACGTGATGTCCTGATGTTTATTGTGGAGGAGCACCTTAGCCGCCATATTCTAGAAAGAATCGTTGAAGTTGGTCAGTTTGATCAAGAACCAGGTTCAGGTATCGCAATCCAGATCGATGTCGAAGACGCCGTCGGCGTTAGCCATCAAATTAGTCAACTAAGCTTAGCTGTGGAGAAAGAACTGTGACTACAAATGCAATCGTAAAATCAAAAGATGTAATGACTCAAAAGTTTATTCGGATGGACGGGATGCAAACTGTTCGCGAAGCAATCAATGCCATGAAAGAGCATAACAGTAATGTGATTATTGTGAACAAACGCGACCAGCACGATGCTTTTGGTATTTTGGTCCTATCTGATATTGCCAAACAAGTGATTGCCAAAGACCGTTCGCCAGAACGCGTTAATATTTATGAAATCATGGCAAAACCAGTCATATCGGTGCCACCAGAAATGGATGTCCGCTATTGCGCCCGCTTATTTGAAAGTTTCGGCCTGGCCCATACCCCTGTGATTGAAAATGAAGAAATACTAGGACTAATTGGTTATCAAGAGTTAGTGTTACATAGCCTTTAATATGGTTATTAAAGTTCATCCTTAACATCGTCGCTCTTTGCCATCTCGGTAACTGCTCCTGCGTTACCCTAATACGCACATCCGTGTGCGAACTTGGCACCGTGACATACGACCAAGAGCGAAAGCAGTGATGTTGGAAGTGTCGAGAGTGCAGGAGCACACTATCGACCCGTTCATCCTCGGCTCGAGCATCCATGCTTCGCTCTACCTCCTAAATCCATTTAGTCGTGAACATAAAAAAAGCAGGCTAAGTTAGCCTGCTTTTTTATCGGTGTTTAATGCTTACTGATGAAACGGGCGAGACAACTCGTTAACTGCTTTAATAAATGCACCAGCATTTTCTGGATCGACATCTTGATGAATACCGTGACCTAAGTTAAATACGTGACCAGTATTGTCAGTGCCGTAACCTTCAAGAATTGTTTGTACTTCTTCGCGAATACGCTCAGGTGATGCGTATAGCATTGATGGATCCATATTACCTTGCAGGGCAACTTTATCGCCAATGCGCGCTTTAGCGTCTTGAATATCAATAGTCCAATCAATGGCTACGGCGTCACAACCCGTTGCTGCGATTTCTTCAATCCACTGGCCGCCATTTTTGGTAAACAATGTCACAGGTACGCGGCGACCTTCATTTTCACGGGTTAAACCGTCAACAATTTTCGCCATGTAACGTAATGAGAACTCACGGTAATCGCGTGGTGATAAAATGCCACCCCAGGTATCAAATATCATCACCGACTGTGCACCTGCAGCGATTTGTGCATTAAGGTATAAAATAACCGAGTCAGCTAACTTATCCAACAACAAATGCAAAGTCTTAGGTTCGGCAAATGCCATCTTTTTGATTTTAGTAAAGGCTTTCGAAGTGCCGCCTTCAATCATATAAGTCGCTAGAGTCCAAGGGCTACCAGAGAAACCAATCAGTGGTACATCGCCATTTAAGCCTTTACGACAACTACGCACAGCATTCATTACGTAACGTAATTCATCTTCAGGATCAGGGATACCAATTTTTTTAACATCACTTAGTGAGGTAATTGGACGTTCAAATTTAGGACCTTCGCCCGTTTCAAAGAACAAACCCAAGCCCATTGCATCAGGCACGGTTAAAATATCTGAGAACAAAATGGCTGCATCTAGATCATAACGACGTAATGGCTGAAGGGTAACTTCACATGCAAAATCGGCGTCACGACACAGTGACATAAAGTCACCCGCTTTAGCTCGTAGCTCACGATATTCTGGTAAATAACGCCCTGCTTGGCGCATCATCCATACTGGAGTTTGATCAACTGGCTGCTTTAATAGTGCGCGCAGATAACGGTCATTCTTTAATGGAACCATGGGATAATCCTAAGAGTAAGTATTTATAAATTTTGCGATATTGTACCACTGGGCTAACTTAAAAAACTATCCCAGATCAAATTGATTTGTAAAGTCGATTTAGCAATCTAAAATATGATTAACCAATTGGCGTGCCAGTGAATGTTGACCTGGTAACTCAGGAAGATTATTGGCATCGTACCAATTTGCGGCTAAAAGTTCGTTCGGATCGATGTTAATTTCACCACTCTGGTAATCAGCAATATAGGCGATCATCATATTATGAGGAAAAGGCCAGGGTTGAGAACCAAAATATCGGATATTACAGACCTCTAAGCCAACTTCTTCTTTAACTTCACGCGCGACTGTTTGCTCAAGGGTTTCGCCCACCTCAACAAAACCAGCCAACACTGAATAAATACCACCGTGATTGCGCTTATTTTGAGCCAGCAACACTTTGCCGTCTTTAACCACTGCCATCATTACCGCGGGTGAAACGCGAGGATACGCCCGATGACCACATGCGCGACATTGACTGGCGACTTCCCAGTTAATCGCTATTTTTTTCTCACCACATTGACCACAAAATTGATGAGTCCGCACAAAGTTAGCGACCTGCCATGCCCGTCCTGCCATGTTAAAAAATTCAGGTTCGGCATCAGCCATTAACTCCCGCAGTGAAGTCCATCGTCCAAAAGGTAATTCGATGGCTTGATGTTGGAGATCAATTAAAATACAGGCACGATGCTGATAATAACCAAGATGATAGCTAGTGCTATTCAAATCAAATGCTAAATCAATCCCAGCGAGGGCACCTTCAGGTAAATCGTTATTGACATTAACCGTCCAAAACAAGTCTCCTTGAACAAAGAACCAAATTGCCTTGCGTTCTAAATTGAGTTTTTTTATTTTTTTCATAGCTAAACCAAAAATAAGAATTTATGTTTATGTCAATTAAACCCATTATCGCATAGTCTATTAAAATAAAAGGAATAAAACACACTCCAATATACAAGATCTAAATCAATATCGTTGCTGTATAATGGTTGATCTGAAGTGGATGTTGACTTACATTGGATATATAAGGTCAAACAAAGGAGACCCTTCATGCTTAATAAAATAGAACAAGCCAGAGAGCAATGGGGAGGTTCGAATCAATTAATCGATACTTGGCTCGGAAAACGCCAAGAGCTTATTGTCAACTACTGCCAAATTGCTGGCTTAGCGCCATTTGAAACTAACAGCCAAGCACTTCCTGAGTTAGCGGCTATTCAAGAGTTTTGTAACAAGCTGGTTGATTATGTTTCTACTGGTCATTTTGAAGTGTATAAAGAAGTCGTTGCTCGCTGTGAGAAGCATGGAAAATCCAGCTTAGAGCAAATTGATCTTATCATCCCCAAAATAACTAAAACCACTGATATTTCATTAGAATTTAATGACAAATATGCAGAGAATAAAGATGATATAAGCAACGTGTTCGACAAACATCTTTCGACTTTAATTGAAAGTTTAGAACAACGCTTCGAACTTGAAGATAAGCTATTAATAACTTTATTTGAAAAGCACACTAATTCCGCATAAATTTACTAAAAATTTATCGCTAAAAAAGGCCACTTACTTTTGTAAGTGGCCTTTTATGTTCAGGACGAACGGGTCGATAGTGTGCTCCTGCACTCTCGACACTTCCAACATCCATGTTGGTCGTATGTCACGGTGCCATGTTCGCACACGGATGTGCGTATTAGGGTAACGCAGGAGCAGTTACCGAGATGGC
>JABSRS010000104.1:3188-9761 GCA_013214885.1 Gammaproteobacteria bacterium | reverse complement strand
TACAAATAAAAATATGATAGAGCCACGTATATTAGTCGAATCCTATACTGATAGCTAGTTGTCGTTTAGGTTAGTCACTAAAAGTGCGTAAAAGTTCACACATTACATTAGAACAACAAAATATACTTGTGGCTGGCTTTTTTTTGCCACCTAATCCTTTAGGGTGACGGATTGTAAACCGCTTATTAAAATTTAACAACTGCTTTAATTAGCGGTTAGTCACTAAAGTTAAATGTTTTTGCGGTTAGTTTCAACAGAGCTATTTTAGGTCAATTTAATTGGCTAAAAGAAGTGCGCAATTAATGTCACGCACTACCTTAACTGGCAATAAGTTATGTTCTTGCCGACAAGATTTTAAATTTAGTGGTGTCAGCCACTAATTCTAGTTTGGCAAAGTATTTTTCAATAATAGGCTCATAACGTAAAAACTTGTTGGCCACAATACGTAATTGTCCGCCATCCATGAGCTGTTTCGGCGCGCTGCTCATAAATTGCTCTGGCACGGTATAATCAGTTCTGATGCCCGTGTGAAATGGCGGGTTTGAGATGATTGTTGCAAACTTACCAGTAATGTCAGAAAAACCATCAGAAGGGTAAACCTTGCCCTGGACATTATTAGCAGCAAGGGTCAGGGTGGCAGACTCAATCGCCAACGCATCGATATCAACTAGTTCAATCGGAATTCCCGCACGTTTAACCCCAATAAAACTACCGATAACGCCACTACCGCAACCAAAATCAAGGGTCCGTTTCATTTTGACATGACCAATATTCTCTAATAATAACTGCGTGCCAAGGTCGAGTTCACCGTGGCTAAAAACACCTGGCAATGAAATAACATTTAGTTTGATATCTGCAGCATCTACTTGATATTGCTTGAGCCATTTATTTTTGTCGAATATTGGTGCTTGATGGGTGTAGGTCGCTTGAATCAGTGAGCAATGACGAGCCGAATCGAGTTTAATGCCATCGTCGCAATAGTCTTTTAGCTGCTTAACACTCGATTTTATGCCGCCTTTATTATCACCTACTAGGTATATTTCGGCATTATCTTCAAGATGTGGCAGTAGATTAGCAAGGTAGTATAAAGCTCGTTGCTTAGCCTTTGGCCAATACAGAATAAGTTGTTGCCACGGTTGATGATCACCATTGTCGTAGTACGCACCAAACTGCAGCTCAGCGTTACTGCTGTCTAAACTCTTTTTTGCGACCAAATGGTTATGGTAATCATGACCATAACCCATTACTTGAGTTGCGCCCGATTTCGCTAAAAGGTCAATAAAGTGGTCGTCTGAAAAGCCTGCGACTAGGACTCTTTTATTGTCAAAAAGTGCTAGGTTTCGCTCAAGCACTTGGCTTGGATTAGATAATTTTGCCATTATATTTATAAACTAAGAGATAATTAGCGGCGATTATAGCTTATTTCCAAGTAGCTTGGGTATATTACAGGCGTTAATGGAGAGCTAACAAAGATAAAAGCTTAATCGCTGAGACCTTTGTTAGCTATTTTAATTATTTTCCCAATAACTTGAAAATAGTTTTAGCAATATCGGTGTTATCTATTTGACCAGCAAATAGCTCCTTAGAATCACCAAAGGCAAAAACAGGAACATCGACCCCCGTATGGCCACTCGTGGTCCAGCCAGTGTTGGTTCTAATATCTAGCAGATGCTTGATGGCGATATACAGTGTTTTTTGGTCAACTTTATGGGCTTGTTTTAAAGCGGTTACTTCATCACTCGTTAATTCAAACCCGAGCTGTTGTGCTATTTTTTCGCTATTAAACCCTGCGGTTAACTGTGACTTGGCAATGGCTTTTGGAGATGCTGTCAAATTCTTAATAAATTGTGGTTTCCAAGCGTATTCGCCATTTGCGCCAATGGTAAAACCACCCGTTGAATGATCCGCGGTCATGACCACTAAGGTATCAGGGTTGCTAGCGACATACTGCTCTAACCACTCTACTGTTTCACTTAAATCGGCCATTTCAGCCATCGCCGAGGCGATATCATTAGAGTGACCAGCCCAATCGATTTGTGATGCTTCAATTAACACAAAGTAGCCCTGCTTATTATTATTAAGACGGTCAATGGCGGCAACCGTCATTGCTTTTAAGCGATTAGGGTGTTGCTCGTCTAAGGTCCAAGGTAGTCCAGAGTCAGCAAATAAGCCAAGGACTTGATCGCTATTGATTTGAGACAATTGCTGATAGCTGTCGATATATTGATAGTTAGCTTGAGTAAATTCTTTGGTGAGATCGCGATCGTCACGAATGAAGTAATTCCAGCCACCGCCGAGCATGACATCGACGGTAAATTTGCCGTTGGTTTTAAGATCAAAATACTGATCGGCTATTTTATTGTACATTTTTCGAGATTCAACATGACTGGCATAACTTGCTGGAGTCGCGTGATTAATTTGCGAGGTAACGACTAAGCCAGTTGATTTTCCGATACTTTTGGCATATTCGAGCACGCTTTGCACTGGTTTTTTATTGGCATCAACGCCAATCGCACCGTTGTAACTTTTGTGGCCTGTTGCTAATGCCGTGCCAGACGCTGCGCTGTCAGTGACATAGCCGCTAACTGGGGCTGGATAAGTTGTCGCACGGCCAACTAATATTCGGTCAAACACTGTTGCTTCAATTTCGGTAGTTGCTGGGTTATCACTAAAATAGCGATAGGCTGCGGTGTAGGCTGGTCCCATGCCGTCACCGACAATCATAATAATATTTTTAGGGGCGCTCTGAACGGTAGTAGCGACTAAAAGAGTACTAAAAGAGAAGCTTAAATACTTCATAATTTTTTTCATTGAATTCATCTTATTCTTGGTGGATGTTTAATGTTATACACATTAATGTTCGTGGCTGTCAAAAAATGCGTAATAACGGAACGCCGTTACAGGGTGACACTATTTAATATTGAAATGAGTTCTGCGCTGGTTAAGCGTTGTTGACTGATCAGTTTTCTCAACTGATTTGAGTGAGCGCCAGCTTGTAATAAATCGAGCAGCTGTTTTTTATCACTTTTACATAAGCAAAACACTTTGTTTTTACCATTGCTGTGATAGCTGCTGTAAATGATGTTAGTGCAAGGCTCAGTTCTGCTCGGCAGTGCTAAGCATTGTTGCTCTAAACCATCGTTAGCTAACGCTGGTTTGCTAGCCACCAGGAGCATGATAGTTAATAGCAGTGAATTTATTAATTTACTCAACATTTAAAGATCCATCTCAATTGAAATCAATATTAATTGTAACCAATATTTGAACGATATAGTGACAAATTTTTGCATCAACAGCTAAATATAAATTTAGCTGTTGATGCGATTAAGGCTATTTACCGCCACCCATACAATTGGGTGATTGTGGGATTGCTTTAATCCGAGTTTGCCATTGCTCGGGGCTTAATGTGTGCAATGCCAGCGCATGGACCGGTCCTGCTAGTTCATCGGCTAACGCTTGATAAACTAGTTGATGACGTTTGACCATCGATATCGTGTCAAATTGGCTGCTGACAATCGTGACTTTAAAGTGCGTCTCAGAATTAGGAGGCACCGCATGCATGTGCGATTCATTTTCGACCAACAAGTGACTAGGTTGTAATTGTGCTGCTAGCTTTGTTTCAATGGCCAGTTGTACTGGTGATGAGTTTGCCATTATGACTCCTTCGCTGCGGCTAAACGAGCCTCAATAGCATCCATTAAAGCCCCTGTGATATCAACATCAAATGCTGCTTCAATTTCAAGGATACAGGTTGGGCTGGTGACATTGATTTCTGTTACTTTGTCGCCAATAACATCTAAGCCAACAAAGATTAAGCCTTTTGCTTTGAGGCTTGGACCGATTTTTCTGGCGATAGCCCAATCGGTGTCAGAAAGAGGTCTTGCTTCACCACGGCCGCCAGCAGCTAAGTTGCCACGGGTCTCGCCTTTCGCTGGGATCCGCGCTAAGCAATAAGGCATTGGCTCACCATCGATAATTAAAATACGTTTGTCACCATTGCTAATGTCTGGCACAAACGCTTGCGCCATGGTGTATACCGTCTCGTGTTGAGTCAGCGTCTCGATAATAACACCAACGTTAGGATCGCCAGCTTTGACCCTAAAGATTGACGCTCCGCCCATGCCATCAAGCGGCTTTAAGATCATATCTTGGTGCTGTTGATAAAATTGACGAATCTTATCACTGCGTCGAGTCACTAACGTCGCCGGAGTTAAATCACTAAACCAGGCGGTATAAAGTTTTTCGTTACAATCGCGTAAACTTTGCGGTTTGTTAACCACTAATAATCCGTAGTCTTCGGCGCGCTCTAGTAAATAAGTGGCGTAAATGAACTCGGTGTCAAAAGGGGGATCTTTGCGCATCAGTAAAACATCAAGATCGCTTAATTTTATTTCTTGCTCGTTACTAAATTGATACCAATCATTGGGATCTTGCTGAACGGTTAATGAGCGAACTCGAGCGTATGTTTGACCTTGCTCGAGGTAAAGATCTTTCATTTCGAGATAATATAATTCATAACCGCGAGCTTGTGCGGCCATTAGCATGGCGAAACTGCTATCTTTTTTAATATTGATGTCTTTAATTGGATCCATCAAGATCCCAAGTTTAATGGTCATGATTATTCCTAATGTTAGCCCAAGTCGCCAAAACGAGTTTGGAGGGCACTAATAATGGTTAAGCCAGCAGTTTCGGTCCGAAGGACGCGTGGACCAATTAATACTTCGTCAAAACCTTCGTTGCTGGCTAGATCTATTTCTTGATCTGATAAGCCACCCTCTGGGCCTATCAGCAAACGAATGCCATGCTCAGGGGTTGGTAGGGTGTTGATTGAATATGTTGCTCGAGGGTGGAGATTTAATTTAAATTCGTTAGTTTGCTGCGCTAACCACAGGTGTAATTGCAGTGGCTTATTGATCGTCATAATGGTGTTGCGGCCACATTGTTCACACGCCGAAATGATAATTTTTTGCCATTGCAGCATTTTCTTGTCAAGTCGCTCACCAGTTAGCTTAACGCCACATCGCTCACTAAACAAAGGAGTAATGGTGCTAACACCGAGTTCTACCGCTTTTTGAATGGTCATTTCCATTTTGTCACCACGGGATATCCCTTGGCCTAAATGAATTTTTAGTGGTGATTCAACCGAAATGTCTTCGAACTGGTTAATCTTGGCAATGACCGATTTCTTATCACTATGGATTAACGTCGCGCGATATTGCCCCCCCAAGCCATTAAATAAGATAATTTCGGCACCACTATTGAGGCGAAGTACTCGACCAACATGGTTTGCGGCATCGCTCTCAAGGGGAATCTCATCGCCATTAGTGAGCTGCTGTGAGTAATATATTCGCGGGATTCTCATAATCATATGTTAACTGAGGATAGTTAATAGCATTATAGAGAGGTCAAAAAGGGTTTCAACCTTGAGTGGTGATATATTTAAAAAATAGTGATCTAATCGTTTTATATTGGCTAATTAGTTCTATGATTAATGTTATCAAAGACATTTATACCCGCGGCCATTGGAAATGCGGGATTTTAAGCCGCCATAAAACCTGCAACTTCATTGATTACGGGTCAAGATAGGGAAGTCATGAACCAGTCACTATATACCAAGTTTGTCAGCCGCTGTTTGTTTCCTGTGCATGAGAAATTAAAACAACATCACAGTGTCAGAATTCTCCAGTTGTTAGAGCTAAGTCAGTGGTTAACCAAAGATAAAATAATTGAGCAACAAGGTCAGCGCTTACATAACTTTATCGCTAATGCCGATCAAAATATTCCTTATTATCGAGATTTACTTGATTCATTAGGGTTAACCCCTGATGATTTTCACTGCGCAAGTGATTTATCGAAATTACCCTTTCTGACCAAACCAATAATTACCGCAAACTATGCCCAGTTAACAGCCCCTAACGCTGGGAAAATGATAAATTTTTCGACCGCTGGCTCTTCTGGTACGCCATTAGCTTTTTTGGTTGGGATGGATCGAGTTAGCCATGATGTCGCTGAAAAATGGCGTGCTACGCGCTGGTGGGGGGTCGATATTGGCGATAAAGAGCAGGTGGTTTGGGGCTCACCAATCGAGTTAGGTACCCAGGATCGGATCAAGCAAATTAGAGATCTGTTATTACGCTCTAAATTATTGCCAGCGTTTGACTTAACCCCGCAAAAAATTGAGCAATTTTTGCTTAAAATAACCAACTATCGTCCCAAAATGCTGTTTGGTTATCCATCTGTTTATGCGTTGATGGCTAAATATGCTTTAGCTCACGAGTTTAAACTAGATAACTTGGGGATTAAAGTGGTATTTGTGACCTCTGAGTTGCTCTATTCGCATCAGCGCGAGGTCATCGAACAAGTCTTTGGCTGTCCTGTGGCCAATGGTTATGGCGGTCGCGACGCTGGATTTATTGCCCATCAATGCCCTGAAGGCGGTATGCATATTTCGGCAGAAGATATCATTGTCGAGATTGTTGATCCCGATGGCAATGTCGTGCCCGATGGCCAAAGTGGCCAGGTGGTTACGACACACTTAGCGACTGGTGACTTTCCGTTTATTCGGTATCGTAC
>JABSRS010000104.1:0-3178 GCA_013214885.1 Gammaproteobacteria bacterium | reverse complement strand
ATCGTACGGGTGATGTTGCCACCATCTCTACTAAAAAGTGTGCTTGTGGTCGCGGTCTGCCAATGTTGGAAGATATCCACGGCCGAACCAACGATTTTATTACCACTGCCGATGGTCGATTGATGCATGGCTCGACATTAACTTATGTGATGCGCGAGTTTGCTGGTATCGCCAATTTTAAAATCATTCAACATAGCGCCCTGGCGATTGAGATAATACTGGTGATGGAATCTGGGCAATTAGCAGATAGCCTTCGCGCTGAAATTAATCGTGCTTTCAAGCAGCGTCTCGGTCAAAAGGTTGAGGTTGCAATAATATTAACCGAGCATATCGCGGTAGAAAAGTCGGGGAAATACCGATTTTTGATCAGTAATGCCGTTAATGAAAGCTTCGGAAACTTATAATTCAGAGATTTGATATTTCTCAACTAATGAATACAAGGTGGGCCGAGTGATCCCTAAATGCTCTGCAGTTTTTGACATGTTTTGATTGCAAAGGCTGTAAGCTAAAATTATCGCTTGGCGTTCAGCGGTTGCTCGAACCTCTCGCAGCGTCGCCAATTCTTGGCGTTGTGGGCTGTTATCAAGCCCTAATTCATCGGCATTAATTAAACTGTTATCAGCCATAATAACGGCAGATTTGACTTTATTTTGCAGCTCTCGAATGTTGCCAGGCCATGTGTGGGTCATTAACGCCTGCACAGCATCATCGGTTAAGCCTTTGACCTTGCATTTTAGTTCACTGTTATACTTAACTAACAGTGATTTGGCCAATAATATGACATCGCTTTCGCGTGCTCTTAACGGTGGAATGTTAATACAGATTTCATTGATCCGGTAATACAAGTCTTCCCTAAACGTTTCTTGCTCAATCATTTTGGTTAAATTGCGATGGGTTGCACATATGATTCTGACATCTATCGCTATTTCTGCTCTGCCACCGATGCGTTCAATGACTCGCTCTTGTAAAAATCGCAACATCTTTGCTTGCAAATTAAGTGGCATATCACCTATTTCATCTAAAAATAAAGTGCCGCCTTCTGCACATTCTATTTTGCCAATGGTCAGTTTATTGGCCCCAGTAAAAGCCCCTTTTTCGTAGCCGAAAAGTTCGCTTTCTAATAAGTTTTCTGGAATTGATGCACAATTAATCGCAATAAATGGTTTAGTTTGGCGATCGCTTAATTGATGAATCGATTTAGCTAACACCTCTTTCCCCGTTCCGCTCTCACCTAACAGCAAAGTGGTAATATTATTTTTTGCAATGCGCTCAACCATCTTGGTTACTTTTTGCATGCTGGCGCTGGCACCAATAATGCTCGACGAACTCGCTTTAAATAAGTTGAGTTGCTGGTTTTCTTGCTCTAATTGGTGAACATGAAAAGCACGGGCGACGACGTGGCTAAGAATTTCGGGTTCAACCGGTTTTTGAAAAAAATCAAAAGCACCAAGAGCAATCGCGGTGATGGCATTTTTTCGATCATCATTCCCCGTTAATACAATAACTTTTGTTAGTGGACAAAAATTTAGTATGGCAGATAAGGTACTTAATCCTTCACTGGCATTGGATGGATCTGGTGGCAAGCCAAGATCAAGGGTGACGACTTTCGGTTGATGTAATCTAACTTGAGCAATTGCCTTTTCCTGATTTGATGCGGTGATGACATCGTAATCGGTAAAACTCCATTTTAGCTGCTTTAAAATGCCAGGATCATCATCGATGATCAGCAATTTTTGATTCAATTTGTTGGTCATATTGTTTATTCCCTGTATGGGCAATCCGCGGGATTGCCAAGCTAATCTTTGTTCCCTGATTAACTTTACTTATAACTTTTATTTCACCACCCAAGCTCTCAATAAAGTGTTTAGCTTCGTAGGCACCAATACCCATGCCCGCGTTACCTTTAGTGGTGTCAAATGGCTTAAATAGTCTGTTGTTAATGAAATCCTGACTCATCCCGCATCCATTATCACTCACGGAAATAATGCAATGGGAATCGCAGTAATCTAAGTGTAAGTCAACTTTGCCATTCTTGCCTGTTGCTTGTTGAGAATTTTGAATTAAATGCTCTAAAATGTTGGTTAACTTTTCGCAATCAAGCAATATTTCTTGCTGTTCTGACGTTGATAAGTAATGGGTACTTAATTGATATTGTTGGCATAATTTATTTACTACCTGATAGATGTTTGTTTGCTTATTTTCAGTGGTGGCAGCTGATTTTTTTTTGAGTTGATTAAGCATTTTATTTATTTTATCAACCGAATGCGCAACGGTATCGAAAGCGTCATCAACGAACTCAGGATTATGTCGATGTTTAATCGCATTGGCAGAGACTAGTGCCAGTTGTCCCGCCACATTTTTAAGATCATGAACTAGAAAAGCAGACATCTGATTGAATGCATCAAATTGTTTAGCTTCTGAGATAGTTAGACTGGCTTCATTGAGGATTAAAAATTGGGCGATTTGCTGGCTTGCGGTAATAAACAGATCCCTATCTTCATAATTTAATAGTTCTTTGTGGCCTGGACGGGACAGCACAAAATAACCAAAAATTGAGTTATCGTTGATGATCGGAACAATTATTTTAAGGGGTTGATCGGTCAATGTTGTTATAAAACTAAAATCCTCAATATAGGTATCGGGATAGCGTTCATACTCATCAATATCAACAATCCATTGGGTCTTAGTGAGTTGATGTTGTAATAGGCATTTAGCCCACAAGTCGGAGGTCAAAGGTGGCCCGAGATTCGCTTTTAACGTCATGGTTTTATTGGCAACAAATAAATGTCCTTGCTCAATTTCAAACACCTTGGAAATGGCTAGTAATGCCGTGTGATAAAAATTATCACTGGCCGAATTTTTTAAACCATTATTGAGCGAAAGCCACTGCTGGCGATAATCATAGCGGTTGGCGAAAAAGTTTTTGCTAATAAATACTTTGATCTTTCTGCGAATATTCTCATTGATAAATAAAAAAATTAAGATGCTTAAACCAAGCACAATAAAAGTGAGCTGTGAGTATATGCTCCACGACTGACCAATGTAGTTTAAATAATAACCAGTGAGGGCCATTAAGGATAAGTAAGCGGATAAGCCAATTAATAATGTTGAATGAAAAACAACTTCTCTTGACACAAAAATTCGAGCACCCAACGACTTAAAACGCTTGATCCCAATT
>JABSRS010000103.1 GCA_013214885.1 Gammaproteobacteria bacterium | reverse complement strand
TGGGCTAAGTTTCTTACTTCATCTGCAACAACAGCAAAACCACGACCCGATTCACCAGCACGCGCAGCCTCAATTGCAGCATTAAGCGCCAGTAAATTGGTTTGATCGGCAATAGAATTAATCACATCGACCACTTCACCGATATTTTGCGCATCATCAGCTACAACTCTAATTGTTTGAGTAGCTTGATTGAAAGCATCAGATAGCACCGAAATACTGGTTTCAACATCACTGACAGCATGATTACCGCTGGTCGCCATGGTAGCTGTTTCAGAGGCAACCAATGAGACATCTTCACTATTTTTCGCTACCTCATCAACTGAGGCTGCCATTTGAGTAATTGCGCTAGATACCTGAAACGATTCGTTGTTTACTTCTTCTGAGCGTTCAAATAAAGACTTATTAGCGCTAGAAATAGAATTTGAAGACTCTAATAATTGTTGACTCGACTTGAGGATCTCACCAATCAATTGCGACAGGTCAATGGTCATTCTCGACATATCTGACTTGAGATAATCAAGCTCATTTCGGCTGTTGGGGTCGATTTTTACTGAACTATCAAATCTAAGATCACCCTGACCTATTTTATGCATCCCTGCGGTAATCTCTTTAAGTGGTGCTAATGCATTTTTAATAAATAGCCAAATCAGCCCGGCTAGCACTAAAGAACAAGCCAAACTTGCAAGGCTCAGCCAGGTAAGCGTTTGTTTAATAACTGCCATTTCCTCATTGGCATCAACACTAATAGCAACAACCCAGTTCCAACCATTAACATAGCTATAACTGGTCTTACGCTCTAAGGCTGATTGGCTATTTGGTTGCGACATCGAATAGGACACTAGCCCTAATTTATTGCTATACATTTGTTTAAACTTTTGACGTAACTGAGGAAAAACCTGATAGAGATTTTTTTGAGCTAAAGTCGGATGTATAAGGAGCTTACCTTCGTTTTCACCAACGTCAGTTAAGAATATATAGCCCGTTTTACCAATACTCATGTGGCTTAGATCAGACCGTATTTCATCCAAGATTTCATCATAAGCCACCCCGATATAAATAATAGCAACGGTTTGGCCATTTTGGCGCAACGGTTGATACTTAGTCATATAATTTTTACCAAACAAATTCGCGGTGCCAACATAAGCTTTACCAGCCATTAACTGGCGGTATCCGGGATGTTTGTCGCCTAAATAAGTACCAAATACTCGTTCTTGTTGGGCGTTACGTAACGAAGTGCTAACGCGAACGAAATCATCTTGATGACGTACAAAAATAGTCGCGGTTGAGCCCGTTATCTCGGTGAATTTATCAACTAGGTCAAAATTAAGATTGATTTTCTGATTATTCAGAGTCGCTAATGGACTAGCAATTCCTTTAATCTCAACTGATTTTGAGTTATCTATTTCTAAATTAGAGAATTGACTGGTCAGCATTTTTGAAAGTATTTCAGTACGATCAATAATTTTCTGATATTCAGATTCGAGTTGATGAGAAATCATGGTAACTTCTCGGGTTAAACTCTCATTGGCAACAAAGTTAATTTCTTTAACAATAATATTGCCAATAATAAATAACGAGCCGATGGCTGTTATTAATATTGACAACATTACAGGCAAACTTAATTGCTGAGGTAAGGGTAAACGCTTTAAAAAGCTAAACATTAGAAATCCTTTTATGTCATTGGCTTAGTTTTATAATATGGGTTGAAATTACCATCAATTGACTCAATCAGCTAGCAATTTATACCCTTATTTTTGATCAAAAATAATTTAATAAACGGTTCTGGCACAGCTAGGGAATATCTGGCTGAGTGTGCGCTGGCTTAGCCAAAGGTTACGGTCGAAAAAACATCAAGCAATAGAAATTGCGACATTATGTCGCAGCCTTGTTACAGCGACTTCATCGTAGAATATAGCGATTAAAGAATCTATTTTATGATGTAGTTGGAACAGATTATGACAAAAACAAAATTGACCCTTAGCCAAGTTTCAGCAGCAATGCTTATTGCTGGTATCGTCGCTAGCCCTTTATACGCTCAAGACGCATTCAACGATGACACCATCGAGCGGATCGAGGTTACTGGCTCAAAAATCAAACGTTCAGATATTGAATCGGCCAGCCCAATCTCGATTATTAGCGCGCAAGATATTGCAATGTCGGGCATTTCAAATGTTGAAAATCTACTGCAAGAAATGTCATTTTCAGCTGGTGTTGCAGGCAATGCGACCAATGCTTATTGGACCAGCGGTGGCTATGGCACAGCCCAAGTTAACTTACGCGGACTAGGTATCAAACGGACCTTAGTTCTTATTAATGGTCGCCGCGTGGTTGGTGGTGGCACTGGGGCTAATAGTTCCGTTGATTTAAATATGATCCCAACGTCGTTAATTGCCCGAATCGAAGTATTAAAAGACGGAGCATCAGCAATTTATGGTGCAGATGCGGTTGCTGGTGTGGTTAATATCATCACCAAAAAAGAGTTTGATGGCGCAAGTTTTAGCTACAAAGCAGGCGTTAGCGATCACAATGATGGCGAGAATCAAGAGCTAAACCTAACCTTGGGCGGCAATTTTGATCGCGGTAGTGCGATGGTTAGTTTTAATTTTAGTGATAGTAACGCCGTGCGCCAATCAGACCGACTTGACTGCGCCAAAGCAGGCACCAGTGAGGGGACTCTGGAATGCTTTGGCAGCGGCACAACCGAAGGTGGACGAGCACTGCTTAGTGACGGCACTCAGGTCCAGTTTAGCCAAGATCACAATGACCCAACGGCTTATGGCGCTTATAACAAAGCAGATCATGGTTTCGAATGGATCCCTTACTTAAATGCAGTAAGCCCAATGGAGCGATTCAATATTTCCAGCATGGTTAATTATGAAATAAACGACACCATGCGATTATTCACCGAAGCAATGTATAGCAAGCGAAAAGGTAAACAAATAGTAACGCCGCGCAATGGCTTTGCTGGGATCAAAGTCGCTAGTGACTTTGCTTATAATCCAACGGGGCAAGACTTAGAATTTCAGCGCCGTCGCAATACCGAACTTGGCGCGCCATTCTTTTTTCAACAAACGGATACCATCCGAGTTGTACTTGGGCTTGAGGGCGAGCTAGACAATGGCTGGCAATGGGATGTCGCCTACAACTACGGTCGCAACACTGGTGTTGATGGCTGGACTTTTGATATTGACCCAGCTAAAGCAGCCCAAACCCTTGATGACTCTAAATGTACCTACGACAACAGCAATGGCATTCCTTGTGGTAATTGGTTTGGAGTTAACCAGCTAAGCCAGGAAGTGATTGATTACGTTAAGTATCGCCGCGAAGGTACTGGTGGCAATACGATGCGTAGCTGGAACATCAATCTAAGTGGTGATATTACCGAGCTACCAGCTGGGACATTGAGTTTTGCCTCTGGAGTCGAACATCGTAAAGAAGCTGGATGGCGTAACCCTGACTCAACGGTATTAGCCAATGGCGGTGAAGATCCAATCAATGGTGAATTTGCAGTTACCGAAGGGTTTGTTGAGCTGTCATTGCCATTATTATCCGATCTCGATTTCGCCCAAGATGTTAGTGCTCAACTTGCGGCGCGTTATTCGGACTATGATACTGCTGGTTCTAAATCAACCTATAAACTGGGTCTAACTTGGAAAATTGACGATACGTTAATGCTGCGCGGCGTCAAATCTACGGCATTTAGAGCACCCGCAATCACCGAACTATTTGGTGGCACCAATGGTGAAAACCTTCGCACCATCGATCCGTGTCAAAATGCAACCGGTGCCATAGCGACTAACTGTTTAGCCGCTGGCTTAACCAGTGATTTCACCCAAGATGGCACCACTATTTTAACCAGTGTTGGCGGCAACCCGACACTGGGTGCTGAATCGGCCGATACACTAAGCCTCGGTATTGTATGGGAGCCTGAATTGATTACAGGATTATCGGCCACCATCGACTATTTTGATATAGAAATAGCCGACGCTATTACCTCGGTTAATGGCTCAGACATGCTTAAATTATGTTATCAAGATCCGATTGGCAACCAGCAGTTTTGTGATTCATTTAGTCGTCACCCTGTTACTGGTCAAGTCAATGAGCTAAACCAACGCCCTGTCAATGCCGCGGTCGAGCAAGTAAGTGGCATTGATTTAAACCTCCAATATCAGTTTGAAGTTGCTGGTTTAAATGCCAAAACCACCCTTGATGTCACTAAACTTCTTAAGCATCAAAGTACTCCTTTTGTTGGGCAGCCGACAATAGATCGTGTTGGCTACATTACCGAAGACCAAGGTAGTTATACCAAATGGCGTGGTAACTTTAGCGCGGCATTAATGGGTGAGCAGTGGCAGATTATATATTCAATGCGTTATATTGGTGGCGCTGACGATGTCAATGCTAGTGATCAAGATCCCCTTGGTCAATCGGTACCAAGCGTGGTTTATAGTGATTTAGCAGGTACTTATGCGTTAACTCAATCATTGAGCCTATCGGCTGGCATCGACAACTTATTCGACAAAAAAGCACCCTACCTAACCTCATGGAATGACGCCAATACGGATGTGATGACCTACGATTTATTAGGTCGCCGTGGTTTTGTTAAAGTCGATTTTAGATTTTAGTCAGAGGTTAACCATAATATCTCTGGAGCTATCGAGCTTTGGTTCTGCCGTATCAAGGATAGGTGCATTAGTTTGCACCTATTCGCTATACCAAATTGAGATGGTCACTTTGGGCGGAAAACTACTTTGCGATTACGTGATTTCTTTGGTGGTGATATCAGGATTTTGCTCGAGCCACAGGTTAATATTTTGGTAAATATTTTAACTTTCATTGATTATATTATTCCATTAATTTAAAAAGTGACCGAGCAGTAACAACCCGAGCAAAATCGGGATCCAGAGTATTGCGATAATCTACGGCTGAGTTATGACTGATTAAAGCTGGCGAAGTTTTGGCGCAATGCTTCATAGGCGATAACCGACACCGAGTTGGCAAGATTTAATGAACGTGCCTGATTTGCCATCGGAATGGTAATACAGCCTGGCTCACGTTTTGCTAACACTTCAGCAGGCAAGCCCTTGTCTTCACGGCCAAAGTAAAAGTAATCTCCGGCTTCAAACTCGGCTTCAAAATAATTTTTAGTCGTTTTGGTGGTGGCAAAGAAATGACGATCGGAGAACGGATTTTTAGCCCAAAAATCTTCAATGTTGTCGTATTCACGAACATCGAGTTCAAACCAATAATCAAGTCCAGCACGGCGTACTTCTTTAGCGGTAATTTCACCAAAACCATAAGGTTTGATTAAGTGCAGGGTACAATCAAGTGCAAAAGCTAAGCGACCAATGGTGCCGACATTGCCAGGCATTCTAGGCTCGTGTAATACAATATTAAACATTAAAATTTTACCAAGGTTAACAATTTTTATGCTGGCTATTATACACACTTAATTCAAAATTTTGACTTAATTAAACCATCAGCAACACAATCACCACCCCCAATAATATCGCGCTTATTCCCTGCCAGAAACGCACGGGGTCACGCTCAATTAAGGGTAATTGTTGGGGTTTTATTAATACTTGCTCGGTGGGGAAGTTAATCCCTGCGATAAATTCCGATAAATGATATTGTTTAGGGGCTTGGCTTGGCATACTTAGTTCTTTGTAAGGCAGCCGATTACTTAACATTTGGTAGACTAAAACGCCCAGCGAAAACAGATCTGACTGATGGTTATTAGCTTGACCTAAAAATAACTCTGGGGCAGTAAAATTAAGGGTTCCTTTGGGAGCCTCTGCAACGACTGTTGATGCTAGTGAGCCAATTTCACAACTGCCAAAATCAATTAACTTAATGCGGCCATTGGGCTCAATCATAAAATTATCGGCCTTGATATCACAGTGAATCACATCATAACGCTGTAAAATACGCAGTGCTTTAACCAGTTGCGATAAAATATCCCGCACTTTGGCTAGCGACGGCTTAGGATGGTCATGGAGCCATGTTGCCAATGTTTGCCCTTCAATATACTCACAGACATGGTAAACAAATTGACTAGTCACTGGCTGGGGATATATTTTCATCACCGCGGGATGGTTAATTTGATTGCCAATCCAGCCTTCTTTAACAAAATCATTGAGCACCTGCTGCTCATCAACTAAGTTAACCGACGGCACTTTGAGTACCACTAAGCAATCGTTGACAGTATCTTTGGCTAGATAGACATGAGAACGGGTCGTTTCACTAAGGGGATCAATAATTTCATATTGCTCAAGCTTGGCACCAACCCGCAATGGTGGTGGGATCACGCGTTGTTGATTGGCAAAGACTAACTGCTCAAAGGCTTGCGCTGGCAGTCGTTTAATTTCAATTAACAGGCAGGTCAGATTATCAAGCGAGCCTTGCGCTTTGGCCAGATCGGCGATCGCCTGACTTGCCACTTCAAGATCATGATGTTGCTTAATAAGCTCTCTAACTTGCTGGGGTTTTACAAACTGATGAACACCATCACAACTCATCATTAACACATCATCAAGTTCCAGCGAGGTGGTACACAGATCCACTTCAACGCTGACATCAGCACCAATCGCCCGATTTAACATGCCAGATGGACTCGAGTGTTCGCGGGTTAAAATTTGATAGCCATCGTGATTTATTTTAACCACCTGACAATCGCCAATATGGAATATATGCGCCCGATTTCCTTTTAACACTAACGCCGAGAACGTACTAAACCATTGAGAGTCACTCGTTAACTGTTGCGAATACAGCCAACGATTGAGTGATGAAATAACTTGCGATGCCGCCTTATTGACCGACCAACTTTCTGGCGTCGCTAAATATTCTTCAATAAAGTGACAGACACTCAGCTGACTCGCCTTCGCCGCATCGTTGGCGCTTGAAACACCATCGGCGATGACTGCAACATGACCTTTTAGTTCGAGCTCTGGGCCGCGATTAATTTTAAGCGCAAAGGCATCTTGATTCTCCGCTTTGGCCCCTTTGGTCGAGTAGCCTCCAGCGCGAATAACTAAACTGTCTTGAGTGCCAGACCCTTTTTGTAATGTACGCTGCTGCATGCTCATTTAATCGACCTTAATTAACTCAACGGTGCCATCAGGCAATATTTCTGCCATGTGGCCTTTAGGTTCTTTCATTAAAAATAGCATCATTAAACCAACAAAGGCACTTGCCGCAATCACCAAAAAGAACACTGAGTAACTAACAAATGACAAGATAGTTAAATAACATACTGCGCCAACATTACCATATGCTCCCGTCATACCAGCAATTTGCCCCGTTAAACTGCGCTTAATTAACGGCACAGCTGCAAACACCGCCCCCTCGCCCGCTTGAACGAAGAATGAACAAGTCATGGCAGCAATAACAGCTAGCACCAACGGCCACTCACCCGTTATTGTCGCCATTAAGGCATAACCTAAACTCAAGCCAGTGGTTAGGATCATTAGCGTTTTCTTACGACCAAACTTATCGCTAATCCAGCCACCAAGCGGTCGTGATAATAAGTTCATAAAGGCATAGGTTGAGGCTAACAACCCCGCGACCACTAAATCAAGTTCAAAGGTCTCGGCAAAAAATAATGGCAACATCGACACAACGGCAAGTTCACTACCAAAGGTCGCAAAATACAACACATTAAGCACCGCGACTTGCCTAAAAGAATATTGATGTAGCGGCTCAACTGGCTTAATAAATACCGTGCGATTAACCTGATAAGCGGCAAGCACTTCATAACAAAACAACCCAACTAAGCCGATATAAATTAATAGACTGACATTTTCACTAATTAAGCTAACGCCTAATGGTGATAACTTCCAGTTAAGTAAGGCTAACGCACCAAACAGCGGCACCTTCATTAAAATTAATAAGTAGAAATCACCAACGCTAGTGACCTCCATTGCCTTCGAACTTTTAGGCTTAAAATAAGTTGCTCCAGCTGGCGTGTCACGCACTCCGTAGTAAAAGACAAAGGAATAGACGAAACACATAATGCCAGTGACTCCAACCGCCCAGCGCCAGCCATCTTCACCACCAAATGCCAGTGCTAATATCGGCAGTAACATCGCCGCAGCTGCCGAGCCAAAGTTGCCCCAACCGCCATAAATTCCTTCGGCGGTGCCGAGTTGATTAACTGGAAACCATTCACTAACCAATCGAATGCCAATCACAAAACCAGCACCAATAAAACCGAGTAAAAAACGCGCCAATGCCAATGTCTCAAAACTATCAGCCAGCGCAAACATCGCACATGGAATTGAACATACCAAGAGCAATAAGCTATAAGTTTTTCGCGGCCCGTATTGATCGGTCACCATGCCAATAATAATCCGCGCAGGAATAGTTAACGCGACGTTTAAAATCAGCAGGGTTTTAATTTGCTCACTAGTAAGGCCTAGTTCCTGGGCAATTAATCCCAGCAAAGGGGCATGGTTAAACCAGACAATAAAAGTAATAAAAAATGCGACCCAACTAAAATGTAAAATTTTCATTTTCGGGCTTAACGAAAATAGCCTAAATTTATCGGTGCTCATTCGTTAGCCCTCCCTAAGTTGGACTAAACCATCGTTAATTCGGGCATCAAACACTTCAATGCTAATGTCTTGTTCTTGTTCACATTGGCCAGTGGTTAAACAAAACTGTTGTTTGAGCAAAGGCGAGGCAATAAAGTATTTATCGTCGGTTTCACTAATAAGTCCCCGCGATAGCACATTGGCACGGCCAAACGGATCATAATTAGCCACCGCTTTAATTTCACTGCTGTTGCCGAGCTTGGCGGAGTTGAGGTGAAATACCGCGACTTGCTTACCATTAAGATCGGCGCAGACCCCTGAATTTTTAGGAATATCCGTTAACGGGCAGACATCGATCCAAGTTGTTAATTTACTCATTATTGCTCTCCTAATCTTTAAAGTTCGGTGGCCAAGGCGTATTTATCGCTCGGGGTTATTTGCGCGCGTGTCGTGGTAAAAATCACATTGTCATCAAGTTTCTCGCTATTGATAAAATGGTTAAATCGCTTGAGTTTTTGTGGATCGTTGAGGGTAGTTTTCCACTCACATTGGTAGGTATCTACTAGATGTTCCATCTGCACGAGCAAGTCATCATTGATTGCTAATTTGTCTTCAATAACCACTGATTTTAGATAATCGAGTCCGCCTTCAAGGTTTTCCATCCACACCGAAGTACGCTGTAAACGATCGGCGGTGCGAACGTAAAACATTAAGATAATATCGATATAGCGAATTAACGTGGCATCGTCGAGGTCACTGGCAAACAAGTCGGCATGGCGTGGGCGCATACCACCATTGCCACCAACGTACAGGTTCCAGCCTTTATCGGTCGCGATAACCCCAAAATCTTTGCTTTGGGCTTCGGCACACTCGCGGGCACAACCCGAGACCGCCATTTTAACTTTGTGTGGTGAGCGAATTCCGCGATAACGTTGTTCAATTAAAATCGCCATCGCGGTGCTGTCTTGCACCCCATAACGACACCAACTATTACCAACACATGATTTAACAGTACGTAGCGCCTTGCCATAGGCATGTCCGGTTTCAAGTCCAGCGTCGACCATTCTCTGCCAAATGGGTGGCAGCTGATGTAATTGGGCGCGATATTAATCGATTCTTTGAGCACCCGTTATCTTGGTGTAGAGGTTGTATTCTTTGGCTATTTGACCAATTAAAATTAAATGGTCTGGGGTGATTTCACCACCAGGGATCCGTGGCACAATCGAATAGGTGCCA
>JABSRS010000102.1 GCA_013214885.1 Gammaproteobacteria bacterium | reverse complement strand
AAAGGCGTCGGTACCGACCTTAATAATATCCTTAATATTACTGGCGTTATCATACATTGGATCATCAAATGAATCAGCAGTGACTTCAAAGCCAATCAGTTCATTGTTGGCGGCATTAAAATTAACTGGCATCTCATCGTCATTGACATTGACCGTAACGGTGGGATCGTCAAAACTAATGCAGCCGCGATAACCAATCATCCGAATATCTTGTTTAAGGTAACCGAGACTAAAGCGAGATGACTCTTGAACTCGTGACACTGCCATTGAGTAGCGTTGACTATCTTTGGTTTTAATGAATATCGAGAAGATACCACCAATGACGATAGAGCTAATAACCATTGCGATCATCAATTCAATCAAACTAAAACCTAATTGTGATCTACTGACATAACGTATTGTGGTTTTATTCACGATTTGTACTCAATCAAGATTAATTAATCACAGTTCGAAAACTGTATCCCGCCTTTTTATTAATGCGCTGGTAGGTTGTTTTCCCGCTGGCATCACTACTTGAACTGCTCGTATTATGATGCCAAGCTTTAGAGTCCCAACGGACCGTAATCTCAAATAACTGATTGCCCTTATTTGAGACTATTGCCGTGGCTTGCGGCAACTTACGGCGCGAATTATCTTTATTAATCCCAATCACAGTCGCAGCCCATTGCGCAATATCGATATCTGCGAGGGTTGCGCTATCGCAACCCGCTGCGGCTTGGCATAGTGCGGTGTTCGAACTATAGCTCGCCGAACTCTCGCCTCCGACGTTGATATTATTGAATTTACCCAGCTCGAGTTGGGTTGGGTTACTGCGCATGCGTTCGACAATATCTTGCGTGATATGAACCGCTTGTGAGCGTAAATAGGCGGAGTTGGTGTTCTCTAATGACACTAATTGCAACCCTGCTATGCCCAACATCCCCGTCGCCAAGATTGCAGTTGCAATCATCACTTCCAGGAGGGTGAATCCTTGCTGCCTTGCTCGTTTTAAGTGCACGATAATAATGACCTTTTTGATTCATCGATTTGTCGTGTTTGACCACCCATGTTTAGGACAATAGCCTTAGCATAGTTTGGTCCGCGATTGTCACAAATTGCAATTGTGCCCGTTTCGATGGGTGCTCCAGAAACACTAAACACAATCATCGCACTAGAAAATTTTTTAAAATAAAGCTTTATGTCACTGCTACCATCGGCCAAAGCTATGCTTTTTAACAAAACGTCGTTAGGGCCAAATACGCTGTCATTGTTCAGATCATTGACGACAATTAATGACGACCCCCGACTACTGCTACTACAAGAAGTATTATTGTTACTACGGCAAATAATGACTTGATTATTACGCTTTATCGCCTCGCTGCGGGCGAAGGCTGTTAGCATTGATATGCGGTTCGAACTATTAATCAGATCACTATTTTTGGTGAACTGATTGAGGCTTGGCACCCCTAGCGCTAACAGAATTCCAGCGATCGCAACGGTTACCATGAGTTCAATGAGGGTGAAGCCTAATGTCATTTTCATCGTAATATCTATCCGAGTTGTATTATAAAAATGCTTATCATGTTGGCGATAAAAATAAGCTCAAGTTTATATACGTTGATGTAATTACGAAAATATTACTTCAAGTTCGCACCATTCTATATCAGTTAATCACAAAAACACTGTAATTACTGATAAAGATTAATTTTTTATGTTAATTTAACCAGTCTATCACTAAAGTGCTGAAACATTTTAAATATTGACACTTTAGCGTGTCTGGTTCGAGATCATCTCACTGCAGTGGGAGTGATGTTGGATCTAAATTGCAAAAGATATTAAAAATGATGGCACTTAGTCTTAATCCGCTACCTATTACTCTGGAGCGACATAATTAGTCGCACCTATCATTTATAGTGATTTCTGGTTAACGACGAATTAAGGCTCACTAATGAATGAACTCACTGAAAATCGCCGCAGCTATTAATCACTGTTGTTGGTATTGGTGGTTGTAATACTGTTGATATGCTTAGCAAAAATAATTTTTCTGACAGTGTCAATCTACTTGCTGTGAATACTGATCCTGACGTTGGGCTTAAAGCGGCACAAGAAAGTGAAGAACAATTAAGGGATGCAATAAAAGACAGTCAAATTGTTATCATTACAGCAGGGTTTGGTGGCGGAACTGGTACGGGCGCTAGCCCATTTGTTGCTAAAATTCCCCGTGAATTGGGGATTAATTGCTTGGCCATTGTAACCTTGCCATTTATGTCTGAAGGTAAAATGCGCATGGATTACGCACTGCAAGGTGTTGAAGAAATTAAGCAAGTAGCGCAGGCGCACATTACCCTGTCTAATGATCTATTGTTAAAAGGGATCGGAGAGAATGTTGGGTTATTCTCGGGATTCAACCAAAGTAATGAGGTATTAAAAAATCTATTAAGCGCATTGGTTCAAATGTTAACGCAAACTTGCTTTATTAATGTCGACATCAATGACTCTAGTCGGATTATGTCGTTTGAGGGACAATCAATATTAGGCGTAGGTAGAGCAGATAGTGAAGATTTTGCGCTTGATTCCTTGGCGCAAGCACTTAATAACCCATTGGTCTCTTCGGCTGATATTAGTCGTGCTCAGGGGATAATTATTCAAGTATTTTGTAAAAAATGAAATTACTGTCGCTACGTACGATAGTTTAATTAATAAAATTCGGGTTGAATTAAGTGACGATAAAGCGTTGGTTATTGTTGGGGTAACGCTTGATCCCGAGTTAGACAGGGAAATTGTGGTGATGGTGATTGCAACAGGTCTCGATCAGCAACTGCCTAAATGCGAACCCGCTGAAAAGCTGATAAATAGTACGCCATTCGTGTTGGTGGAGTCGCCAGCCATGGCGCTCGATGATAACTATTTACACATTCCCACTTTTATTCGAAACCAACAGTCTTTTAAGGGGCATTAACAACAATTATTAGTGATGATATTTAACGATAAAATCCTGCGCTAAGCCGCTAAAGTAAGCTCTTAAATGGGCAGGCGTTAATATTTCGACTGAGTTACCTAAGCCGCATAAAAGGTTCGTAAGTTTGCACTATCGTTAACGGTGGCACTTAATATAATGTGATCATCGTCATCACTGTTGATTATTTGTTGGTCAGCGCCAAGTTTCCCCTCAAGCAACAGAACAGACAGTCTTTTCGGGCTTTAAGTTTTAGTAATGTTTTGGCATCATTTGATTTTTTGCCGTAATTTGCGCCAGTACTTTGTTTAAAATCGAAGCCTTGGAGAATGACCACTGGGTGATTTTCGATGCTGACCTCCTTAAAAAGCACAGCGGAGTAGGTAATATTTCTGGTGTAACTGACCAAATGAACAGAGGAGAGCAGGGTGGCCATCTTTAGATAATAATCCCAATGGATTAATGTGAACATACTGGATCCACACTGGTTTTTGATTCGGCGTGATATGACGTTTTATTCTAGCGCGCAGCTGTTGTTGATTAAACAGTGCCGCTTTGATTGTGGTTAATGAATGTTTATTTACCTCGGGAAAACGCACTGGTAGGGCCGAGGTTATCAAGGCGACGAAGTTCTTCCATTGTGAGAATAAGCGGGGTTTGTTGGTTTTTTAAGATGGTTTGTGCTTTGTCAAAATAAGCGGCTAGCTCATCTAAGGTCGATTCTGGCAATAATGATTGGCCAAGTTGTTCTAGCGTAGAAAACGCCAAAGCAGTGTGACAGTCCATTAACGAGAGGTTTAATTTTTTCCAGTTTGCATTGATTGACCAACCAACCAAACGGTTTTGAACGCTTGTCGACTTAGAGGCCAAATCAACCCAACTTCTCAATTGATTCCAGATCTCGCTGAATCGTCCTAATCGTGAGTTGACTATGACCCGTTTGGGTCAACAAATTGAGTAACCGCTTGGTGGTTATTTTTTGCGGATAGCGTGGCACATAATCGAGCAGATCTAAACGACGTTGAAAAGAAGGCATTGCGCTTTTCCATCAAGATAACTAATTGCTAAGATAACATCTTATAGCGACAAAAAGTGTCGCAACAACAGTGTTAACAAACATTTCATTATTTAGTCGTACGGTTAAGTTCGATTGTTATTTATTCCGGGGTTCTTCATATTTGTGATGGGTTTGGTGATGTTCACACTATTAGAAACATATTTGGGGATGCCTTATGAGGTAGCTTTAGCACGGACGTTGTTTAGGGCTGATTTAACCTTAACACATTGTGAACCTGATAATTACCAGCTATTCTTTGCAGTCTATGTGCTAACTTTAGTCAGTCGCTGTAAATTTATTAAGGAATAAGAACAAATGTATAATTGTCCAGATTGTAACGAAGCATTTGAAAAGGGAAGTGCCTTCTGTCAAAAATGTGCCTGTAATCTCGAGCAAAACTTTTGTTATGACCCAGTATGCCCAGTTTGTACCAAGTCTTTTGATGATGGTACCCAATTTTGTGATGATGATGGCTCAAAATTAACCACCAGTGATAACTTAATCCCCAAATGTGTTGAATGTGGCAAGGAGTATGGTGCTGAAGCCAAATTTTGCCCTGACGACGGTCAAGCGATTACCACCCAATTTGAATTAAATAAAAATAATAGTCAAATGTTCGAAGCTTCTGATGAAGCACAACCCAAAATGGATGTTAACGTCGATTACCAAGTTCACATCGGAGACTATTTTAGTACTGGGATGAATTTGTTTAAACAAAACTTAGGTAATTTTATTGGTTTTACCTTGGTATTCTTGATTATAAATTCAGTGTTGTCGTTTATTCCTGTGGTAGGTTCAATCATTAGTATGGGCGTCAATGGACCCTTGGTTGCTGGCTATTACCTGGTAGCTAAAAAATTAATCAATAATGAGACGACTGAGTTCGGTGATTTCTTTGCTGGGTTTAGCTACTTTTTACCGTTGTTTTTAGCGGGATTAGTCAGTAGCTTATTCATAACCATTGGCATCTTGCTACTGATCCTTCCTGGGATTTATCTTGCGGTTGGTTACTTCTTTACCACGCTATTGATTATTGACAAAGATTTAACGTTTTTTGAGGCGATGGAAACCAGTCGCAAATTAGTGACCAAACGATGGTTTTCATTTTTTGGTTTTGGATTGTTAATTGGTCTAATTAATATGTGCGGTATTTTGCTATTTGGTTTGGGGATGATGTTTACAGTCCCGCTAACAATGTGCGCTATTGCCGCAGCATACGATGATATTGTTAACAATCAACTGGTTTAAATCTTTATATACGGTGATGATAGGCTACTTCGGTAGCCTTTTTTTAACCATAAAATACCTTGCAATGAGTTATTATATAATCATTAAAATGTTGGTTAGTCGTAATCTTTTTTATATACTGAGGCAGAAATCATCTTCTAACAATAAAAAACGGTCTAATATGAAACAGTTATTTAAATTAAGCGCGCTGGCAATTGTTATTGCTACGACGCTAACAGCATGTTCAGAACAACCAACAACTAAAGCCGCCACTACGTCTGTAACATCAGAGTCAAAAGCACTAACCGCTGACGATGCCCTAGTTTTCTTAACTAAAATTGCCAATGAGCAAGTTGAGTTAAACCTTGAAGGTAACCGCGCTGAGTGGATTTACCAAAACTTTATCACCGAAGACACCGCTGCTTTATCTTCGGCCGCGAGCCAAAAATCAACTGAAGCAGGTGTTGCTGCTGCCGTTGCCGCAGCCAGGTTTGATAATGTCGATGTTACGCCAACTCAGCGACGTCAATTAAATATCTTAAAGCAAAGCTTAGTGATCCCTGCACCACAAGACAGTAAAAAATCTGCTGAGCTGGCTCAAATTGGCGCTAAGCTTGGCAGTCTTTATGGTAAAGGCACTTACACCGATAAAGACGGTAAGGTCCTTAGCCTAGGCGACATGACTTCGATTATGGCAACATCTCGTGATTACGATCAGCTACTTGATATGTGGCAAGGTTGGCGTGAAATAAGCCCGCCAATGAAAGACCTTTATACCCGTCAAACGGAGCTTGCTAACGAAGGCGCTAATGGTCTGGGTTATAAAGACTTAGGCACGATGTGGCGTTCGAACTACGACATGCCTGCTGATGATTTTGCCAAAGAATTAGACCGGTTATGGTTACAAGTTAAGCCACTTTATGACGATTTGCATTGTTATGTTCGTAGCGAATTATCAAAAACCTATGGTGAAGACAAAGTAGCACTTGATCAGCCAATTCCAGCGCATTTACTTGGTAACATGTGGGCTCAATCATGGGGTAATATCTATGACTTAGTTGCTCCTGAAAATGCCGATCCAGGCTATGATGTGACCAAACAACTTGAAGTTCATAACTATAGTGAAATCGAGATGGTTAAAGGGGCGGAGAAATTCTTCACATCTTTGGGCTTTGAGGCATTACCACAAACATTCTGGGAGCGTTCTTTATTTACCAAACCACAAGATCGTGACGTAATATGTCATGCATCGGCTTGGGATCTTGATGCCAAAGACGATATTCGAATTAAAATGTGCATTCAGCGCACCGGTGAAGAGTTCTCTACCATTCATCACGAGCTAGGTCACAACTTCTATCAGCGTGCCTATCAAGATCAGCCAGTCTATTTCCAAAACAGTGCGAACGATGGCTTCCATGAAGCGATTGGCGATACTATCGCTTTGTCGGTAACCCCGAAGTATTTAAAAGAAATTGGTTTAATCGATACCATTCCAGATGAATCAAAAGACATTGGCTTATTGATGAAAATGGCGCTAGAGAAAATTGCGTTTATGCCATTTGGTTTAATGGTTGATCAATGGCGCTGGCAGGTATTCTCTGGTCAAATAACGCCAGAAAATTACAATAGCGCTTGGTGGGAACTTCGTGAGAAGTATCAAGGCGTAGCGGCTCCTGTTGCCCGTGATGCTGATGCGTTTGACCCTGGTGCTAAATATCACGTGCCAGCCAATACTCCATACTCTCGTTATTTCTTAGCACACATTCAGCAATTTGAATTCCACCGCGCGCTGTGTGGAATATCGGGCAATACTGATCCAATTCATCGTTGTTCTATTTACAACAACAAAGATGCAGGTAAAGCACTAAATACCATGCTAGAAATGGGCTCAAGCCAACCTTGGCAGCAAGCATACAAAGTACTAACGGGTAATGAGCAAATGGATGCTCGTGCTATTTTAGATTACTTTGCGCCATTACAAACCTGGTTAAAGCAGAAAAATGAAGGTAAACAGTGCGGTTTCTAAGCTGATACACCATCAACAATAAACCACTAGCCCAACGGTAGATCACCGTTGGGCTTTTTTATGTTCACGACTAAATGGACTTAGGAGGTAGAGCGAAGCATGGATGCCCGAGCCGAGGACGAACGGCAATGTCACGGTGCCATGTTTTCACAGGAATAATGCCTGCAGTATACCTAGATAATAATCAATTTATCGTAGGTTCTTGATGTGATAATTAGATGGTAATCTGGTGTTTTTGTGAGCACTATGTCATTATAATAATCAATTTTAAAACAAGCTAAAAAAAGACTTTACACTGAGAAAAATAAGCTTAAAATCGCGTTTTTTATTAATCGAGCTTTATAATAAGTGCCAACAGATAATTGGGATGGCTATTTTATAAGCTTTTGTTTATTGGGTAATATCTGTGACATCGTCAACTTACGCACAGCGTCGTAAATTTATTATAAAGTTAGGAAAATCCTTACACAAATTTGGCACTCCTGCATATCGTCTCGAAGCGCATCTAACTAACGTTGCTTCAATTTTGGACATGGATGGCTCCTTTATCATTACTCCGACTTCAATGACATTTGTGTTGTGGGAAAAGGGCGATCATGATAGCCAAGAGTATAATCATGTTGTGCGAGTTAATCCTGGTGATATTGATCTTGGATCGCTAGCACGCACCGACGAATTGGTTCATGAATTAGCCAGCGGACAGCGCTCGTTAGTCGAAGCAAGTGCACGTCTTGACGAAATTGCTAATAAACCCAACCCGTATTCACACTTACAAACCTTAATTGCTTTTGGTGTTTCTGGTGGCGCATTTGCGATGCTAATGGGCACCAGCTGGAATGATGCTTTTTGGTCTTTATTGTTAAGTTTTGTGGTATATGGTTTTGTTTATTGGGCCAGTTTTTCAAAACGGGTCACCAACATGCTCGAGCCTTTGGTGGCAATCGTGTCGGCATTTTTAGTAACAGGGATTATGCATATCGATCCTAGCATTAACGCCTCGTTAGTGGTCTTATCGAGCATTATTGTGTTTATTCCAGGCCTTGCTTTAACACTAGGTTTAAGAGAGCTTGCTGCTCGAGATCTACTCTCAGGCACTGCCCGAATTATGGATGCGGTGATGCTATTGTTCAAACTTTACTTTGGCGCAGTATTGGGGATGGCTCTTGGTCAAGCTTGTTGGGGGGAGGTTGACTTTGTATTACCGCAAAAATTACCGTCGTGGACAGCATGGATTGCAGTGCTGATGTTATCTTCAAGCCTAGTGGTGATGTTCAAAACTCGGCTTAAAGATGGTTTTTGGGGTATTTTATCGGGCTTTATTGCTTATTCTATGAGCTTATTAGCCACGGCTTACTTTGACATTGCCATCGCAACATTCTTCGGGGCTTTTTGTGTCGGAGTATATGCCAATGTTTATGCTCGGGTATTAAAATCACCAGCGATCATTGTGTCCCTGCAAGGCTTAGTTATCTTGGTCCCAGGCAGTAAAGTCTACATTGGGCTTAACTCGGTGGTGTCAGGTGAGAACATGCTCGGCACTGAGCAAATTGGCACGCAAGCATTTTTGATTTTCATGTCATTGGTTGCTGGTTTAATCTTTTCAAATGTCGCAGTGCAGCCGCGACGCACCCTTTAATCTTTATTGTTCTTGTTGTTTTGGCTAAATGAGCTTGGCAGTAATTCTACCCCAACTAATTTAGCCAGTTTTACCAGCAAGGGTATGGTAATTGGCGCAAAGGGTAATAGCGCAAATACGCCAAGACCAAGGCCTTTTAAAATATCTAAAAATTGTTTATTAGCGATATTTATTTCAACTTTACTGGCGCCGCCCTGGGTAAATTTTGCATATATTTGGAGCATTTCCTTGGTTTCTTGCTTTTCTTGCGCCAAAGCAGCTTTGAGTTTTATCATGCTCCAGCGAAAGCGGATCTTTACTCGTTTTTTATTTAACTTAAGCACTCTAAATGGTGCTTTATGGAATTTTTTTAAATGCTTCATGAACGCTTATTTTATCGATTTTATGAGTATTTTTGAATTTCGTTGAAAATTATATAGTGCTTGTTTCTCAATAGGAAGTTGTTCTAGTGTTACTGGTTCAAAACCACGTTCCCTAAACCAATGGATTGAGCTGGTAGTTAACACAAATAGGCTGGTTAATCCTAGCCGTTTAGCTTGCTCTGATATTGCCTTAACTAAAGCATCTCCTCGAGAGGCCTTACGATATTCTGGATGTGTGGCTACGCATGCCATTTCGCCCGAACGTTGATCTTTGGCGGGATAGAGTGCTGCACATCCAATAATCAAACCATCACGTTCGACTACCGTAAAACGTTCGACCTCAACTTCAAGCTGTTCACGTGAGCGTCTAACTAGTAATCCTTGCTCTTCAAGCGGTTGAATTAAATCAACAATACCACCTATATCGCTAATTGTTGCTGGGCGTAGTTGTTCAGAACTGGCCATCACAATTTGGGTCCCAATACCATCGCGGGAAAACAGCTCTTGAAGTAATGAGCCATCTT
>JABSRS010000101.1 GCA_013214885.1 Gammaproteobacteria bacterium | reverse complement strand
ATAACAGCTTTTCTACAGACCAAATGTCTGTTTTACTTTTTGTTCAAACGCTTGATCACTCAACTCTTTTCTTAATGGAATAAATGTTGTCGCTTCAGTGCCAACAGGCGTTGCAATTGGTGAGTTTTCATTTTCGATGATCCTTTTAACGGCATCGGCGATAGGTTGGGGACTTGGCCCCTCATTGATCGCAGTTGCCACAATAGGAATAAAATGCGCGACTAATTTTTTGTAAGGTGAATTGTCATCGGTTGTTGCCGCATTGACCACTAAGCCTTTCTTCGCAAAATTAGTGCCAAATAATCCAGGTAATACCGAGTGAATTCGGACATTAAACGGGCTCATCTCAAAGCGAATCGAGTCAACAAATCCTTCAACGGCATATTTACTGGCATTGTAGTGCGAAAGCAGTGGTAGTCCCATTTTACCAAGAAAAGAGCTGATATTGATGATGACTCCAGCTTTGGCTGCTCGCATATGGGGGAGCACCGCTCTGGTCATCTTCATTAAACCAAAAACATTGACATCGAACTGCTGGAATATCTCTTGATCAGTGGCATCTTCAGCGGTTGATACCAAACCAAAACCGGCATTATTGACTAGCACATCAATCTTACCTTCTTGCTTAATGACCAACTCAACAGCAGCATTTATTGATCCAGTATTTGTGACATCAAGATAGATATAACTAACCCCAGCGATCACTGGAGTCCCAAGCGCACGGTCTCTCGTACCCGCAAAAACTTTATAGCCATTATCTTGTAAAAATCGAGCGGTTATTTCGCCCATGCCAGAGCTTGCGCCCGTGATTAAAACAACTTTAGTCATGATATTTCCTTGATTGGTGATTACCAGCCAAATACTACTCCCCAACGGTTGTGATAATAATAGCCTTTTATCACTAGCGGGATTTTAAGCTATCACTAGAGGGATATTTTTAAATCTTTTGGGTAAACGCCATAAGTCTTAAAAAAGATAGCACTAAAGTGACCTTGATGTTTGTAACCAACCTCGTTGGCTATTTCACCGACATTAAGCAGCTTTTCACGCAACAATAGATTGGCTTTTTCTAACCGAAGCTTTTGAACGTAGCCGTAAATAGTCGTTTTATGGACCTTTTTAAAGTAACTCTTGAGCTTAAAATCATTGGTTGCACAAAGCCGAGCTAGCTCTTTAATCGTCGGAGGGGTTTTATAATTTTGTAATATTATCTGCTTTGCCTTAGCCGCTATCGCTAACTGCTCTGGTGTATGGTCGCTGTCATCAAGCAGCTCTATCAGTGAAAATCGGTGGATCATATATTCAATAGCTCGGTGCTCACTAATAATACTATTCATTTTTTCATTATTTTTGGCATTAACAATTTTATCAATAAGATATAGGCTTAACTCAGCAGCTCCAGTCTTACTTCACCTTGGATCTTTTTATATAAGTAATTTATTGGCTCATACGGACTATCACTCAAATAGCGTTTAATAAAAAAGTCGGCGACAAAAAGTATAAATATTTGTGCATTGGCTGATTTATCAATCGTGATATCAAAGTCTTGTCGCGAGGTAGCAAAGAGATAAGTATTATTGTCAGTTAACTTATAATTAGTGGCCGTTAGCTTATCTTTAATTTGGCAGGTGCCTTGGCGCATCGAGACAATAAAATTCATTCGATCGAGGTTTTTTAGGGTAATTACCCTGTCTTGACGCAATTGCAATGCAATATCAAAAAATACCAAGCCATTAGAAACATCGACACGTATAACATGCTGATCTTTCATTTTAAAATGTTCACTAATCTTATAACGGCGGTCAGTGATATTAAAAAAGAAACTATCCATTTAGGTTATAGTGCTCCCTCACTCTTCGTTCAAAATCTTCATCACAGAGCTCTCGGCGCATCGAGATAAACTTACTTGCCTTATCGCCAGTTGTTGCTCGGGCTGGAGCACTAGGATCTTCAATCATTTTTCGTATCAGCTCTGCCGCCTCTTGTGCATTATTACCCGCGTTGATCTGGTCGATAATGTTAGGCACCAAATTTGCGATTAGTTGGCCATAATGAGGGTTATCGGCATCGATAGAGGAATTGACCACTAAATTGCCTTTAGCAAAATTGGTGTTAAAGAAACCAGGCATAATAGAGTGAACCCTAATATTAAAATCACTCAGCTCGTAGCGTAACGAATCAGTTATGCCCTCCACCGCATATTTACTCGAATTGTAAAATGTCAGCAACGGCAGCCCAACTTTGCCAAGAAAAGAGCTAATATTGATAATCACTCCAGAGTTACTTTGTCGCATCAGCGGGATCACTTCCTTACAGACTCGGAAAATCCCAAAGACATTAATATTAAACTGGTTAAACATCTCTTGTTCAGTCACTTCCTCAACCGTTGATACTAATGCATAACCCGCATTGTTAATCAAAATATCTATTGCACCTTGCTCTTGAACAATAGTCTTTATGGCACTGTTAATGCTTTCGCTATCCGTAATATCAAGCTTTATCACGTGGAGATTTTCAGACTTGGCATTAAAGTTACCAGGTGTTCTGGTTCCTGCGTAGACAATATAGCCATGTTTGGCCAACAAAAGTGCCGTTGTTCGCCCGATACCCGAGCTTGCACCAGTGATCAGAACGACCTTTGGCATATGAATTCCTTAGATAGATAGATATATATAATAAAAATTATAATACAAATTGATTAGGTCCCATTTGACCAAAGATATCTATGATCGGTGCTGCGGTGTCTAGTGAATAGTGGGGCAATAACAAAAAACGCCTAAGGCAGCGAGCGTTAGGCGTTTTCAATAAGCTAGGATCAGTAAAGTTAGTCCAGCGGGATAACTTTAGCGATATATGGCAGGTTACGATATTTCTGGGCGTAATCAATCCCATAACCGACAACGAATTCATCAGGAATGCTAAAACCGATCCAATCAACGTCTACTTTAACTTCACGACGTGATGGCTTATCGAGTAAGGTACACAGGGTCAGTGATTTAGGCTCACGTAAGGTTAAAATCTCAACAATTTTCGATAAGGTGTTGCCCGTATCAATAATGTCTTCAACAATAATCACGTCGCGACCTTTAATGTCTTCCGATAAATCTTTTAAGATTTTAACATCGCGGGTACTTTCCATGCTCGAGCCATAACTTGATACCGTCATAAAATCTAATGACATCTCTAAATCGATGGCGCGACACAAATCAGCCATAAACACCACTGAACCGCGCAGTAAAGCGACCATTAATAGGTTTTCAGAGTCTTGATAGTGGGTTTGGATAATCTTGCCTAGTTCAGCAACTTTGGCTGCAATTTCTTGCTGTGAGATCATAACTTCAGTGGTATGTTTCATAACGAACCTATTAGGTAGCAACATGGATAAAAATTTTGTTGCGATCCTAGTTGCTAACTAACCAATATGCTATTTGATACCGCCAGTTCCGTGATCGACATCACACTGAATTATTGCATCCATGGTAGTACTAATGTTTGCTTGATTTGTAAATGATCCAGCACTCGCGCCACCATAAAATCAATTAGCTCATTGATTTCAGTAGGCTTATGGTAGAAACCAGGGGCTAGTGGCATCATGGTTACCCCCATTTTAGACAGTCCAAGCATGTTTTCGAGATGAATGGTCGACAATGGACTTTCACGCCAAGCAATAATTAACTGGCCACGTTCTTTTAAAATAACATCAGCCGCACGTTCAATGAGGTTATTGCTCGCACCATGACGAATCGATGACAGCGTACCCATTGAACAAGGACAAATGACCATTTTCTTAGGTGAAGATGAACCCGACGCTGGGGTTGAAAACCAGTCATACTTGCTGTGCAGCTTGATTTGATCAGTTTTGGCGTTAAAGCGCTTAATTAAAAATGCTTGGGTATCTTCGAGGCTATCAGGCAATTGAATATCAACTTCCGTTGCCAATACTATTTTGGCAGCATCGGATAATAACAACACGACCTGACAATTCGCAGCCACCAGCTGTTGCAGTAAACGTAAACCATAAGGTGCGCCAGAAGCCCCAGTCATTGCTAATGTTACTGATTGATCAAAGGTATTATCACTCATTTGCAATCCTTAAACTTAACTTGAAGGGCGTCGAGCAGTTTCTGATGAATACCACCAAAGCCGCCGTTACTCATCACCAATAACTGATCGCCAGATTGTGCCTGTTCGATAATGCTGTTGATTAATAGTTCGATGTTTTTCTCAATGACTACAGGCAGATCAGTACCATCAACCGCACGATGCATATCCCAACCAATATCATCTGGTTGGTATAAGAAAATAGCATCGGCCTCACTCATTGAATTAAACAGGGTATCTTGATGAACCCCTTGCTTCATCGTATTTGAGCGCGGCTCTAATATCGCCAAAATCCGTTGCTGTCCGACCTTGGCCCGTAAGCCTTCGATCGTAGTATGAATAGCGGTTGGGTGATGGGCAAAATCATCATACACAACTACCTCATTAACCTGGCCTTTTAACTCAAGGCGCCGTTTGGCATTTTCAAACGTGGTTAAGGTCTTTATAGCATCTTGAGGCAAGATCCCAACATGACGCGCCGCCGCAATAGCCATTAAGCCATTATGGACATTATGACGGCCTATTTGGGTCCACTTAACCACACCTTGTAATTCGCCCTTAAGATAGACTTCAAACTCTGAGCCATCGGCTTTAATTAAGGTCGACGACCACTGGCTATTGGCGTCAGGATTTTTACTTTGTAAAAATTGCTGCTCGCTCCAACATCCTTGCTCTAAGACTTCAGTAACGGCTTTATCGCCTTGCTCACTAATGATTAAACCATTGGCTGGCACCATCCGAATTAAATGATGAAATTGGCGTTGAATCGCGGCTAAATCAGGGAAAATGTCGGCATGGTCAAACTCAAGATTATTAATCACTAACGTCCGAGGACGATAATGGACAAACTTAGAGCGTTTATCGAAAAATGCGGTGTCGTATTCATCGGCTTCAATCACAAAAAACGGTGCTTCGCCTAAACGCGCTGACACGCCAAGACATTGCGGTACGCCGCCAATTAAGAACCCTGGCTGCTGACCCGTTTGATCTAAGATCCATGCCACCATACTAGCAGTGGTCGTTTTACCATGGGTACCGGAAAGCGCAATAACCCAACGATCTTTGAGTAAATTCTCGAGCAACCATTGTGGTCCTGAGGTATATGGAATGTTGCGATTAAGCATGTATTCAACACATTCATTACCACGGCTCATTGCATTGCCCACCACCACTAAATCAGGAGCAGGATCGAGTTGACTAGGATCGTAACCCTCAACTAGCTCAATACCACTTTGCTCTAACTGAGTGCTCATTGGTGGATACACGTTAGCATCACTGCCCGTGACCCGAAAACCCAGTTCCCTGGCTAAAATAGCAATACCACCCATAAAGGTGCCGCAAATACCTAATATATGAATATGTTTCATTTAAAATTCTGTGTTGAAGTGATTAACCCGTTCATCATAGCAAAAGTTATTGTTAACACACATCATTAGTGCGCTATTTTTGCTAGAACGCGGCCTGAATCAGTCAAGGTAAAACGGCTTGCTAACGCTAAGGTCACCGCAATAGACACGTTGAGCATCACGAAAATGGCGACCAGAATAACCAACTGATATTTAATCGCTAACATCGGATCGACGCCACCCAATATTTGCCCCGTCATCATGCCTGGCAAGGTAACTAGTCCCGTAGTTGCCATTGAGGCCAATACAGGTGCCAGCGATTGCCGTAGCGCTTGCTGCACAAAACTAAAACAGGCTTGGTGCGGAGTTGCGCCTAAGGCCAGCGCACCTTCATATTGATCCTGTTGGTCTCTAAAAGCACCAAACAGCCGCTGCAATGCCACAATATTGCCACTTAGACTATTCCCCAATAACATCCCTGCCAGCGGGATCAAATACTGGGCAGAGTAAATAGGGCTAGGTTGTAATAACGCCAGCAGCAAAACGGCCAGCAAAGGTGCTAGTCCAGCAAGTAAACCAATAAGCACTGGCACATAGAGCAATTTACGCGGTAATTTAGCACTAGTGATAATTGCGCTGGTGCCGATAAACAGCATGCACAACAGCCACAAGACATTGACGTAGACATTATTGAGCTTAAATAAATATTCTAAATACAGCCCAACTAGCACCAGCTGAACGACCATTCGAGTCACCGCGATGCCAGCGGTCGATGCCAATTTTAGCTCAAAGCGCCAGTTAATGATTAACGGCACCACCAAAATCAGCATAAAACTTGCCAACTGCCACCAGCCAATATTTATCGTCTCTTGCACTGCATAACCCATAATCATCTCTAATTAAAAGAGATTATCACATCCCTGTTATTTTACCGTTCGAAATTTAGCCAATACCAGTCACAAATTACGTGCTTTAATGCTATCGATGCTGCTGTTTATCATCAAATGAGTATATAATCCCCGCCCAAGTATTTACGTACCGTCATTTTGTACTAACACCTTTATTTACGTACTAGCGTACTAATACCTTTATTTCGTACTAGCGTACTAAGAGCCGAGCAAAAACATGAGTCAGCCACAAATATTTGATCCAAAAGCCGATCTAGCCACTGAAGTGACCTCAGATGCTAATTCATTAGCACCCATTAGTGTTGTTTCAAATAAAATTGAGCTATTGGCCCCTGCCAAAAATTTGGAATACGGTAAAGAGGCGATTCTTCATGGCGCCGATGCTGTTTATATTGGCGGTCCTGCTTTTGGTGCTCGCACAGCAGCAAGTAACAGTATCGAAGACATTGCTAAGCTTTGTACCTTTGCCCATCAATATCATGCCGAGGTGTTTGTCACGATCAATACCACCATGACTAATGATGAGCTAAAAGATGCCGAAAAGATGATCTGGCAAATTTATGAAGCGGGTGCCGATGCCCTGATCATTCAAGACATGGGCGTATTACAACTAAATTTACCACCGATTGCGATGCATGCTAGTACTCAGATGGATAATAGAACCCCTGAAAAAACTGCCTTTTTAGAACAAGTTGGCTTTACCCAAGTGGTATTAGCGCGCGAGTTAAGCTTGCCACAAATTCGTGAAGTCGCTAAAAGCACAAAAATGCAATTAGAGTTCTTTATTCACGGCGCCCTTTGTGTCAGCTACAGCGGCCTATGTAACTTAAGTCATGCCTATTCAGGACGTAGTGCTAACCGTGGCGAATGTTCGCAAATGTGTCGTTTACCTTGTAACTTAACCACTCGTCAGGGTGAAGTTATTGTTGAAAACGAACATTTATTATCGCTCAAAGATAATAACCAAACCGCCAATCTTGATGCCTTGATTGATGCTGGAATACGCTCGTTTAAGATTGAAGGGCGACTAAAAGATTTAAGCTATGTTAAAAATGTCACCGCCCATTACCGCCAACAGCTTGATGCGATACTAGCGCGTCGCCCTGAATTGATCAGCGCATCACATGGTAAATGTATTCACAGTTTCGAACCCGATCCTGAAAAAAGCTTTAATCGTGGTAGCACCGACTATTTTGTTAATGAACGCACCGATGGTGTCAGTGATTTCCGCACCCCAAAATATCTTGGTGTATCGGTTGGTAAGGTAATTAAGCTCGGCAAAGATCACTTGGTGGTTGAATCATCACAAACCTTTAATAACGGCGATGGTTTAGGCTATTTTACCGCTAAGCAAAATGCGGTGATGTCAGATGACAAAACCATGGGCTTACGGGTTAACCGCGCCGACGGTAACACCCTCTATGTGCTGAAAATACCAAGCAGCCTAAAAGTCGGAATGGAGCTATTTCGTAATCACGACCAAGCGTTCGAAACGGTGTTAGGTAAAGAGTCATCAAAACGTGAACTCCAAGTCGACATGGCCATTAACCATACCGATAGCGGATTTGAGCTAACCATTAGTGATCATTATGGCCATAGCGCAACGACCGTACTTGACGTTGAAAAAGCCCCAGCGCAAGACAGCGAAAAAGCCCTAAAAACCCTCAACAAGCAACTGGCTAAATTAGGCAACACCGATTATTCATTAAATACGCTCACGACCAATGGTGTCGAATCGTTCTTCTTACCAGCATCGGTACTAAATGGCTTACGTCGTGATGCCATTGCCGCTCTCGATCAGGCACGTATTGACGGTTATCAGCGACCGACTCCGTGGGAACGCAACGATAGCGCAGTTTACCCAAAGCAGAGCTTAAACTTTCTTGATAATGTCGCCAATGACAAAGCCAAAGAGTTTTACCAGCAACATGGCGTGATCCATATTGAAGATGCCTACGAGCTTAACAAAATAGTTGATGATGCCCCGTTGATGGTAACTAAGCATTGCTTACGCTTTAACTTTAACCTGTGTCCGAAAGAAGTCCCAGGAATTAAGGCCGACCCAATGATCTTAGAAGTTGGCAATGACACCCTCAAGCTAGTATTTGACTGTGTTAAATGTGAAATGATGGTCGTTGGTGCCAACCGCCAGGTATAAACTGGGCTCAGGTACAACTTTAATTTAATGGCTTTGACATCCTCCCCTACCTCGCTAAGCGCCTGAACAAATTCAGGAAAGGAAGGGGATTCCGATTAGTTTAAAATCGGCGCTTTGTGATCGCTCACAAAACTAGTTCCTGCTTCAACAAGCGAACTAATGTTCATCTCTCCACAGGCTAAAGCGCGATGCCCTCGCGCCAATACATTTAATGCCCCTACAAGATCGGCATTGTTCGTGTAGCCACAGCTGACGCACTCAAAATGCGCCTGAGTTAGTCGGTTGTCTTTGCTTTTATGTGAGCAATCAGGGCACGTTTGGCAGGTGTATTTCGGATCGACAAACAACCCATCTCCACCGCGCCAGCCTTGCTTATATTTCAGCATATCCTTAAACATGCCCCATCCTTGATTTAAAATCACACGATTAAGCCCAGATTTTTGCTTGACCATTTTTCCGTGAACTTCAGTATTTCCCTTGCTGCTTTTCGTCATGTTTTTGATTTTCAGATCTTCAAGTACAATGATAGCGTGGCTTTTGCTCAATGACGTTGAGATCTTATGTAATCGATCATGGCGAATATTGGAAATCTTACTGTGTAGCTGTGTTATTTTCTCTTTTGCTTTTTTCCAGTTGTTCGAAAACTTAACTTTCTTGGCTAGCTTGCGTTGTAGCTCTTTAATTCTAGCCGTTTGCTTGTCGGTATCGATCGGGTTTATCACGGTATTATCAGACAAAGTGAGGAACCTCTTTACCCCTAAATCACCGCCAACGATGCTACTTGAACCGTGTTTTGGCGCATCTACTTCTTGCTCCACTTGGACGGAAACAAACCAATGTTGCCCCTTTTTAGATACCGTTACGTTTTTAGCCTTGCCTAGAATTTCCCGAGATTTTCTAAAGTTAACCCAGCCAATTTTAGGCAAGAAAACGCGACT
>JABSRS010000100.1 GCA_013214885.1 Gammaproteobacteria bacterium | reverse complement strand
ATCCATTATTTAATCCTTGATTGGATGACTTGATAATGATCGTCAATTGGCTCAAACGTCAGCTGGTGGCTTAAACAGGCTAGCTGATCTCGTGCGTCGTGACTGACAAATAAAATGTGAGTATTGCTATGGCGCGTAATGTAATCAATCAGTGCTAACACTTGCGCGCGATTATGATTATCGAGCCCTAAACAGGGTTCGTCAAGAATCAGGATTAGTGGCAGTTTCACTATTGCGCGCGCGATTAACACTAACCGCTGTTCACCATAAGATAACCCCGAAAATGGTTGGTCGTCGACCCCTTCGATTGCTAGCAACTTTAACCATTGCTTGGCAATGATAATTTGCTGCTCACTCGGTGACTCGTACAGCCCAATACTGTCGAAAAAACCCGACAACACCACGGCTAGCACCGAACAACTGGCCCGATAATCACGGTGCAGTTGAGCACTGACTAAGCCGAAATGACGCTTAATATCCCACACGGTTTCACCGCTGCCGCGCTTAACTCCGAATAAGGTAATATCTTTGCCATAGGCCTTAGTGTTATCACCATTGATTAAGCCAAGTAAGGTTGATTTTCCACAACCATTAGGACCGCTTAAACGCCAATGTTGTCCAGGCTCAAACGACCAGTTTAAATGACTAAAGACCCGGTTATCTTGATACGCAATTGAGACATCATTAATACTAATAAACGGCTGGTCATCCGCTAAATTCTGATAGTCATAACAATCGGGTAGGTGATGAGGCAAGGTGACATGATTCGTGTTGGCACTGCGCCATTGCTGGCTGGCTAGCACCTGATGACGGGTCCCAGATATCGCTACTTTGCCATCTTTGAGTAGCGTAATCTGGTCAATGTTGCTTGGTAAGCCACTGTGATAAAAATCAACTAATATCACACTGGTGCCGTTGGCAATAACTTGCTCTAGTACTGAAGTTAAATGGTGTTGCGAGGTGATGTCGAGTCCCGCGTATGGCTGATCTAAAATCAGTAATTGTGGTTGCTTAATTAACGCTTGCGCCAGTAAAACTTTGCGGGTCTCACCCGTAGATAACACCTTAAAAGGTTTATCGAGCAAGGTGGCTATTTGCAATAACTCAACAATAGTATCGAATTGTTCGCCATCACCAATCATCGATTTGGCACTGCGTCCCCAATCAATCCCGCCAGCAATAGTTTCGCTGTCATCATCGTGACGATCTTGGGCCAATACTTGTTCTTCCAAGGTGAAACTGACGGTCGCAATATTTTTTGGCGTGATGATTTTCCCGCTAGATGGCGTAATTTCACCCGAAATAACCCGAGCCAACAATGACTTGCCACTGGCGTTGTCACCGCAAATTAGCAGTGATTGTCCAGGTGGTAACTCCAATTTTTCAATCTGTAATTGCAGTTGGTTATTTGATCTAACCGTTAAATTTGAAATGCGCAAAGTACTAACACCATTAATTTTTGTTTTTCCCTAATTGCTAGATTGTAAGGGGTTTAGCGAGGTGTTGGGGATGCGACTTTAGTCGTAATTGTGTTTTTGTACTTGACCAGCCGCTGGTCAAGATGATTTAATGCGCTCAACCTTTCTAGAAACTATTGATAAGTATTTATCGATAGAGAAAGGCCAGAAGAGGAGCGTTAGCTAGGTAGCTGTTGTGAGATATCCAAATATCGATGACCAACAGTGAGGGAGACTAACGCCGAGAGACGGTGATTATTTGGGATGATCATTGTTTCGGTTTTTAAGGCTGAATCCTTAAAAATTGTCACCTATTAGGTGGAGAGCTTCTGGTCTTTGTGACGGGTCAGAGGTGTCGCCTCTGACCCGGATCCAAATTCCTCAAGTTCTCTCAACAATTTACGTTCGAGAGAAATTATGCCCAACCCAACAGACAGTCAAATTAGCGCCCCGATAGTCGCAAAATTCGGTGGCACCAGCTTAGCTGATTTTCAGGCGATGCAACGGTGTGCGGATATCGTGATTAACTGCCCGCAAACTAGCGTGGTGGTGGTCAGTGCCTCAAGCGGTGTAACCAATTTATTGGTTGAATTGAGTCGTGCGACGTTGAGTGACGCTCAGCGCCAACAGGCATTAAGCCAGATCGAGCAGATCCAACAGCAAATCATTGCCAAGCTAACATTGTCCGAGCAAGCACAAGAACAGATTAATCATTTGTTAGCGCAGCTTAGTGACATAAGTGAGGCTATTGCCGCTAACCCAAGTGCTCAGCTAACCGATAAATTGCTATCTTTTGGTGAGCGCCTATCATCAACGTTGTTTACCCAAGTATTAATGGCCAATGGTGCGAGCGCGGTATTGTTTGATGTCCGCGACGTGATGCGAACCGATACCAGTTTTGGTAAGGCTTTGCCACAAGTTGATGAGATTAAACCGTTGGTGGTGAGTCGTTTATTGCCATTAATTAAAGACAATATTGTCGTTACCCAAGGATTTATTGGCGCCGACGCCAGCGGTCAAACCACAACATTAGGGCGTGGTGGCAGCGATTATTCGGCGGCATTACTGGGTGAAGCACTTGGCGCAGCTCAAATTAACATTTGGACCGATGTCACTGGTATTTTCACCACCGATCCTAGAATTACCGATCAAGCACGGGCATTGAGCGAAATTAGCTTTAATGAAGCCGCCGAGCTGGCGACCTTTGGCGCCAAAGTACTCCATCCTTCGACGCTAGTGCCTGCAATGCGCACCAATATCCCCGTGTTTGTTGGCTCATCACGTGACCCACAAGCTGGTGGCACCATGGTGCGAAATCGTACTGAGCACCAGCCAGTTTATCGGGCGATAGCTCTGCGTCGTAGTCAAACTCTAGTGACAGTCACCAGTATGGACATGCTCCATGCACCTGGTTTCTTAGCCACCGTATTCACTATTTTAGCCAAGCATAACTTAAGTGTCGATTTAGTCACGACATCAGAAATCAGCATCGCATTAACCATCGATAGTACTGACAATGACTCTAGTGGCCGGGCACTGTTAAGTGACGAACTACTTAGTGAATTAAATCAGGTTTGTCAGGTTACTATCGAAGAAAATTTGGCATTAATCGCACTAGTTGGTAACAAAATTGACAGCAGCTACGGCGTTGGCACTAAGTTATTTGGCGCGTTAGGGGATGTTAGCGTCAGGCTAATTTGCCATGGCGCATCACAACACAATTTATGCTTTCTAGTCGCCGATGATGTTGCCTCAAGCGTGGTTAGTCGCCTTCATCATCAGATGTTTCAACTTGAAGATGGAGCAGTATCATGAGCCAGTATGATTTAGCGGATTTCCCATTATGGACCGCATTAGTTACCCCGTTTAATGAGCGTGGCAAGGTTGATTACAATGTCTTGGCCGATTTACTCGACGAGCAAGCCGCTGCTGGCAATGGTATTTTATTACTGGGCAGTACGGGTGAAGGCATGGCGTTATCAGCGATCGAACAAAAGAAAATTGTCCGTTTTGTCTGTCAGCACAGCCCTGCGGCACCTTTAATGATTGCCATTGGTGGCTATAATCTCGAAAGCCAACTTGATTGGATCGACTATTGTAATCAATTGCCAATTGATGCTTATCTGCTAGCGGCGCCTTTATATGCTAAACCTGGTCCTAAAGGACAGGAACAATGGTTTAGAGCATTGCTCGACCGTAGCAAGCTTCCTTGCATGATTTATAACGTGCCGTCGCGTAGTGGCGTTGACCTTGATCCTCAGGCACTGGCTAATTTAGTTGAACAACCGACGTTTTGGGCCCTAAAAGAAGCATCAGGTTCGATTGAAAAGTTTGGACAATTTAAGCAAGCGCTGCCATCCATTGCCATTTTTAGTGGCGAAGATGCACTGCTAAACGACTTGGTCAAAATTGGTGCCGCAGGCCTTGTTTCGGTTTGTGCCAATGCGTGGCCCGCACCAACCAAACGCTATGTTGAGCAATGCTTAACTACAATACCAGCAGCCGATCTTACGTTATGGACTGAGGCGATTGCGCCATTATTTAGTGTCGCTAATCCGATCCCCGTTAAGGTGCTAATGCATCAACAACAACAAATTTACGCCTCCCATTAACCCATCATGAGGTTGATGAACATCAGGCGTTATTGGATGCAAACTCTCAAATTGAACAATGGTTCTCACAACAGTAGAAAGGTCTTAGCAATGAATTGGCAACAAGTTTTTGAATTACTAGAAATTGGCGAATTACGCGCAGCAACCCAAGATAGCGACGGCAACTGGCAGGCAAACGTTGAAGTTAAACAAGCAATTTTAGCGGCCTTTAAAGCGGGTGAAAACATCGCTTTTGGTGATAATTACCAAGGGTTTGTTGATAAGCATAATTTGGCTCCGCGCCAATTTACCCCCCAAGATAAAGTGCGTTTGGTGCCTGGTGGTTCCGCGGTTAGACGTGGTAGTTATGTCGCGCCTGGGGTTATTATTATGCCGCCAGCTTATATCAATGTCGGCGCTTTTGTTGACGAAGGTACTATGATTGATTCCAATGCGTTAGTGGGTTCGTGTGCTCAAATTGGCAAGAATGTTCATATCTCTGCTGGGGTCCAAATTGGCGGCGTGCTTGAGCCAATTGGTGCTAGTCCTGTGGTGGTTGAAGATAATGCTTTTATCAGTGCTGGCTGTATTCTGGTTGAAGGTGTGGTGGTTAAAGCTGGAGCGGTACTTGCCCCAGGCGTAACACTATCGGCATCAGTGCCTGTTTATGATTGTGTTAATGAAGTGATGCTTGAAAAAGGCCAACCAATCCCAAGTAATGCGATTGTTATTCCTGGCACGCGCCCGATGCAGGGTGAGTGGGCAGCTAAGCAGGGATTAATGATGAGTTGTCCGATTATCGTTAAATATCGCGACGACAAAAGTAATGCCGCACTAGCCCTTGAACAAGCATTGAGATAACAATGAAAACGTTAACCCCACAGTTCAAGCAACAGCTTAGCGAATTTGCACCAAGCCAAAATTCGCCATTTTTTGTGTATGATCTCGATGCCCTGCAACAACATATTGCCAGCTTGCAAAACGATCAAATTAAATTATGGTTTGCGGTCAAGGCTAATCCGTTATCGCGGGTCATTCAAACTCTTGATCAGGAAGGAATGAACTTTGACGTCGCGAGCCTGGGCGAATTAGAGCAGGTGCTGGCGCAGGGCGTAAGTCCTGAGCGGATCTTAAATACTGGCCCCGCCAAATCAAAATCGCAAATTAAGCATTTTCTTGAACGTGGTGTTAATACCTATGTGGTTGAAAGCATTAATCAGCTGGCATTATTAAATCAACTCGCTAGTGAGGTCGATTTTACGCCGCAGGTGTTGCTGCGGGTTCAGTTACGCTTTGATGGTGATGCCAGCAATCCACTCGGTGGTAATAACCTCACGCCATTTGGCTTAGGCATAGCCGAGTGGTCGCAACTAACGCTCAACCATTATCGAGCAATTGATGTCGTGGGGTTACATATTTTCCAATGGGGCAATATGCTTGACCCACAACAATTGATTAGTTTGTGGCAGCAAATGGTGCCACCACTGGTGTCATTAGCCCAGCAGCTAGATTTTGAACTTAAGGTTCTCGATCTCGGTGGTGGCCTTGGCATTCCGTATGCGCGAGGTGAAAACTCATTAGATTGGTCGATGCTGGTCACAGCACTAACTGAGATTAAGCAACAAGCCAATGTTAATGAGCTATGGCTAGAGTTAGGTCGCTTTGCGGTCGGCGAGTATGGTCATTACCTAACGCCAGTGGTTGATCGAAAAACAAGTTATCAACAACAAATGTTGGTATTAGAAGGCGGGATTAATCATCTATTGCGTCCTGCTATTACCGATCAGCCTTTTCCAGTTCAGCTGTTAAGAACTAGCGCGGAGCCAGCACAAAGTTTTCATATTCACGGGCCGCTTTGTACCAGTTTAGATAAGCTTGGTGTACTCGATTTACCGCAAGATGTTACGGTTGACGATGTGCTGATTTTCTCACAATGCGGTGCTTATGGTTTTACCGAAGCGATGCCATTTTTCTTATGTCACGCGCTGCCTTCCGAAGTTGTTTATCAGGCGGGAAAATTTGAAGTGGTGCGCCCGGCTCAACCTGCATCATCATATTTATTTTAATTTATACCAGTGTAAAGGTTTTTTAATGTCACAAATTATCGCCAGTCAGCTTAACGTTACTCAAATGGCTAATGGCCAAGCAATGACAGTCCCTGTTTATACCATAAAAGGTAGTAATAACGGGCCAAGTGTTTATATTCAGGCCAATATTCATGGCGCAGAAGTACAGGGCAATGCCGTCATTTATCAGTTGCTTGAGCAGTTTAAACAACTTGATTGTTATGGTGATATTACCCTTGTGCCATTGGCCAACCCGATTGGCAGCAATCAAAAGAGCGGTGAGTTTACGCTGGGGCGTTTTGACCCGATCACGGGAGCCAACTGGAACCGTGGTTATCACTTTAATGATGCGTTACCAGCACAGTTTGCTCAAGCGAACCCTGATATGGCAATCAGCGAAATTGTTAGTCAATTTCGAGCGCTGATCATTGACGATCTTGAACAACAAAAAATTGATGCGCCTTATGGTGTCACTACTGGCCAATTTTTGTGTGCCAAATTACAACGAATGGCGCTCGAGGCTGATATTGTGCTGGATTTGCACACGGGACCTATATCATCGCGTCATCTTTATTGCCCTGAATATGCCAAAGACAGTGCGGTGCTATTTGATATTCCCCATGTGTTATTTATTCCCCAAGACTTTGATGGCGCATTAGATGAGGCATGTTTTTGTCCGTGGTGGCAATTACAGCAAGCATATCAACAGCAAGGACGATCAATCGAAGTGGCAGTTGCCGCTTTCACCCTTGAGCTTGGTTCGCAAGAATGGCTATGCCTTGAAGAAGCTAAGCGCGATAGCGAAAGCATTTTAAGTTACTTAAGCCATCGTGGCGTGGTCAAGCCTGGTCTGTTCACCCCGAAAAAAATGACTCGATATGGTTGTGACTTAAAAGATTACCGCACATTTTATGCACCCAAAAGTGGTTTGGTCGAATATTTAGCCCCACTTGGCGGGCAAGTGAAGCAGGGTGAGCCGCTGGTGCGAATGTTACGCATCGATCGTTACGATCATCCCGATGTGATCGAGGTGATCAAGGCCCCCGATGATTGTATCGCGATCCTGCACTTTGCCTCTGCCAGTGTTAATCAAGGCACAGAACTTTATAAATTATTCACCAATTATTTCACTTTATCGGCTTAAGTCGTTAAGCTTGCGCTAATCAATTTATTTAAGCGGAAATAGTATGACCATCGGCAGTCGCAACAAGAAAAAGAAAGGCCCAGCATTCACCCCTAAAGTAATAACTAATGAAGTAGTTATTGTTGAAGTCAACGTTGAGCCGATTGAGCTATATAAAATCTTAAAGATTGAGAATCTAGTTGAAGGTGGCGGCGAAGCTAAGGTTCGTATTGCCAACGGTGAAGTCATGCTCAATGGCTTAATTGAGACCCGTAAACGTAAAAAAGTTTATAATGACGATGAAGTTGAATACCTCGGTCAAATAATGAAAGTAAAAGTGATCTAGATTTGCAAGCCGAGTCCTTTAACGATAGCTTTAGTTATTGACTCAGGAGATCTGGATGAAAAAATTAAAAGACTATTGTTTAATTTTTATCTGTATAACGGAACTAATCATTGGTTTAATTGGGGTGATAGTACCTCTGTTACCGACGACTCCTTTTGTGTTACTAGCCGCGGCTTGTTTTGCTCGCAGTTCTGATCGGTTTTATCAGCGGCTGATTGGTCATCCTTGGTTTGGTCAATACATTAAGGATTATCGTGAAGGACGCGGGATCCCGCTTAAGGTTAAGATAACCACTATTTGCTTGTTGTGGCTGTCGATTGGCAGTTCAGTGGTGTTATTTGTCGATTTTATACCAGCAAAATTTATGATGATTGGTGTTGCAACCTGTGTCTCGTGTTATTTATGGACTAGGCCGACCCTTGAAGTCAGCAACTAGTCTGGGTGTTTAAAGTATGATCTTTCGCGGTTAACATCACATTTAAGTTGGCGCTGTTGTAGCAAATGGCTGTCTATACTTAATAGTGAGATTAACTTATTGAGGTTATTAGCAATGAATACTAAATCATTTGTAAGTGAATTAACCCAGATAACGAAACAACTTTCTTCGATGACTTCAGCGCAAAGAGAGGTAGTACATCAGTCAATTCAAGCCCTAGAGACTGAAATCAGTACCGATGGACTCCAGCTTTACTTGATTTATTAGATATCAAAGGCTGCATAATGACCATTGATGCCATTGATGCCATGGGTTGCCAGAAAAAGATAACAAAGAAGATCATTTCAGCGGGTGCTGATTATGCGATAGCGGTAAAAGGAAACCAAAAGTATCTGTTTGAGGATGTTAAATATTTTTTTAGTGTTGCAGAGCAAGCAAACTGTAAGAACGTTAAACATGATTATTTTGAAGCAACCAATAAAGGATATAGGCGTATTGAAACGCGAAGGTATTGGATAACCAATCACTTGGAATACCTTGTCGCCCCAGAGTCATGGGCTGGCTTGCAATGCATAGGAATGGCAGAAAATGAAACACTGCGTGATGCTAAAAAAACCATTGAAAAACGATGTTTCATTGTTAGCTTTGCGGCTGAGACAAAGGTTTTTGGTAACGCCGTTAGACGTCACTGGAGCATCGAGAATAGTCTACATTGGGTGTTAGACATGAGTTTCAGAGATGATGAATGTCGGATACGGAAAAATAACGGTGCTGAGATTTTTGGTGTTGTTAGGCGTTTGGCCTTGAATTTTCTCAAGGAAGAGAAGAGTAATAAACGAGGTATTAAGGGGAAACTTTATAGGGCAGTTTTGGGTATTGCGTATGCTGAAAAATTGTTCTCACGGCTATTTTAACTGGTCTAACCATTCATGCGGTTGCCGTGATCAATGGGATTGTCATTAACTGGTTTTTGTGTACGTATTCGATAACCTGAGGCAGCGCGAGCTTTCCTAATCACCTGTTCGCTAAGTTCAGGAATGACTTTTTCTTGAGCCAATCGGTCATTGATATATTCCCAAAACGAGATCCCTAACTTTCGACAAGTTTTCTGGACGCTCCAGCACCAGAACAGAAGTAACGCGTTTTATGTTTATGCAGTCGCGTGAGTTGCTCAATAATGAGCAACAACCCTTTGACTAAAGGGCTTTGTTCAGACTCAGGAATGTCAGGAAGTTCGATTTTCATAGCGCTATAAGAAATAAAATTAAGTATTCTGCCTGTTATTCACCGTGAAAAAAGATCAGTCAATGGATCAAGAATGACCATCGAATATTTTATTGAGTTGATTATTTGAGGCCGCTGCCACTGGTTAATGAGAAGTTACAAATGTATTTGTAGAGAGGCTGGTCCAGTAAAAATTACTTGCACACAATAATCAGATTTCCTAAAGAGAGCTACCGGCTCATATTGATCCTTTGTCTATAGTTGTCTTGCGATAGGAGTCTTGATTATCACAAACATACTATGTACTCTTAATGAAAATGATTATCATTTACGTTAATGTCACAAGGAGAATAAAGTGACTTTTTCTTCACACTTAATTCATCAGATAAATAGTGCGCTTCATCGGAAATCATCATACGGCTCTCTTAGTTGGTATCAGATAGATTTACCACAAGAAAAAGGAACAACCCAATTTCGGTGTTTCGAATTATGTGAGGGCATCAGTTTTACTAAAAGTTTATGCCAGTTCAAAGAAGCTTATTTATCCAAGATAGAATATCAGACAGATACAACTTTGCTCGTATTTGGCTTGCAAGGTAAGAACTACATGGGTTTTTGTCC
>JABSRS010000099.1 GCA_013214885.1 Gammaproteobacteria bacterium | reverse complement strand
TGATCAAGTTGTGGTTGAGCAGGAATACCCAGGAAGCCAGGCGCTTTTCGATAAGCTGAACCGTAATTATTTTCTTGCATATAACCCTGACGTTTGCCGATTTCTGGATCAGAGAGAACTGTAATACCGAGACGCTCGCCGATGGCAATCCGTTCCCGATCGACAGCCTCAATGAGCCGTCCCACAGAATCGGTCACACCTTCCTCGTAGAACAGGAAATCTCCTGCCCCTTCAATGCGTGCCGCGTTAGTCAATGATACGGCAGGGTGAATGACGGGGTTGGCATTTTGCAGACTGGTCTGAAGAACGCTGTGTGCTGGCTCCATTCCTGGATAGACGTCGCTGATCATTTGCAATATGTCAGCGGTATGTCGGCCAGGCAGAGCGGCCAGTAGATTGCCAGCTTTCAACTTGAGAAATACGTGCACCCGACCCGCTTCGAGCAGCCGAACGGCATACTGTAGCGTGTGAGTCTCCGCAATCCGTACCGAATCATCCTCAAGTTCCAGTCCAGCAGCCCGCTTGAATACCAGCGCTCCGCCACAGGATCCTGGGCTAATAATAACGGTTTGCCCAGGCTTTAGTTTGCCCGCACAGGCTTCACCGAATGGTAATGTGCTGAATGCTGGCCCTATGACATAAATAAGCTCGGCATCTTTCAATGCTATATCAATGTCATGACCAGCATAGGCTACAGGGCCAAATCCCGAAATATCGCCTTCGGCATAAACGCCTCCTTGGCTGGCTATCGCCTCAATATTGCCGGGAAACTCTGGAAAATCGAAAATCCTGACACAGTGGCCATGACTGGCATAATCGAAGGCAGTAACCGAACCACCGGCACCGGCTCCCAAGATCGTTATATTCATTATTTTCCTTTGCATGACATCAAAAGTGTTCGGGTAATATATACACCAAATTTATCAAGTTCAATAGGCATCAAAAATCAATTCGAGGGCTATCTGGATCCTTTTGAGGTTTAATCTTGGATGTTTGATCATATAACAAGGTCAGTTTAATCCACCGTTAAATGACTTGGCAGCTGATGACTGACCATGCCAGCATGGAAGCCCTAGCGACACAATGTGTGCGCCAGCATTCAAAGGTACGAGCAACATTATAGCCAGCCAAATATGTTCACCAAGGAGCTATCTGGCGTTGATATCGTTACAACTTTAAAAATATAACTCCAAATGGTCGAGCCAAGAATTAACAACCCAACAACAACTATAGCAACACTGATAACACCTGCAACATCCGTAACGTTGGTAACATTGATAACAATTGCAACATTAGCAACATCAGTAACATTATTAACACCGTTAACATTTGCAACATTAACAACCTAGCACACACAAAATGAACACAAAAAACAACTACTTACAATAACGCCCTATGAACCACGTTACAACCTAATGCATAAAAAAACCTCAAAGGAGACTATTGATAGGTTTAAACTGCATTAACAAAAATAGATACAACCGCGAGATGACATACTTAATCAATTTTTAATCGGTATTAGCTAGAGTGTGCATCTCGAGCTGATTGGATACTTACCACTCAATTGACAGTGGCTGTTTTGACTCTAACTCCGATTAAACGGTTAATACATTTAAACGCTAACACTTAAAATAGCCAAAGGTGGACACTCACCGATAGTTTTATTTGATAGCTGTATATGCCTGACCTGACTGACGTATTAGCTCAATAATATTTGGGGCGAGCTTTTCTGCCAGATAAATTTCTTCTGACGTGGCAATCTCATACAGTTTATTTTGTTGTAAGGTTGCTCTGTCATACGTTAAGTTATTTTCGGTAAAATATAATAACGCGACTGATACGGCTGAGTGTTGCTCTGGATGCTGCACTTTAACTAATTTGGGATTGACGAATATGCTACTTTTCCCCCCACCCAGAAGTGGCAACATTTAGTCGTTAATTTCAAGCCCCTGCCATCACTGGCAGGGGCTTTTCTTATGTCATCATCGATGACTCTGGCAATTGTTCGCCAAGCGCTTGTTCAACGACTTGGATCTTTTCTTGAGATTGATGATCACTTGCCAACCATTGATATAAAATTGGCAGTACGATTAAGGTAAATATAGTGCCAATCATCATACCCGCTACTAAGATGATGCCAATGGAGTTTCGCGCCTCTGCGCCAGCACCAGTAACCAAAACTAGCGGAAAGTGCCCTAACACTGTTGCGGCGGTAGTCATTAATATCGGACGTAATCTGGTGCTAGCTGCCTCTTTCACCGCACTCAGTTTATCCATGCCCAGGTGCTGCATTTGATTAGCAAATTCGACAATCAAAATACCATTTTTAGTGATTAAACCCACCAGCGTTATCAAGCCAATTTGCGCATATAAATTAACCGAGGTGAAGCCTAAAAATGCCAACATTAATGCCCCTGACAGCGCTAATGGCGCGCAACCAAGCAATACGACTAGCGGGTCTCTAAAGCTATTAAATTGAATCGCCAGTACAAAATAAACCACGATAAGCGATACCAGCAATACAGTTAGCATGGTATTGCCTTCTTTGCGCATTTCCCGTGACTCACCGGCGTAATCAATTGAATAACCAGCGGGCAATAACTGCGCCGCCGCATCTTCTATTTGTGATAACGCCTGCTCTTTGGTGATATGAGGTAATACGCCGCCGAATATTCTAAACGACTTTTGCTGATTAAATGACCCTAACAACCGTGGCCCAACAACAGACTTAATATGAGCAAAGCTCGATACGCTAACCGTCTCGCCCGATGGCGTGGTCACCTTAAGATCTAAAATCAGTTCTGGATTAAAGCGTTTGCTCGCATCTACCACGGGGATCACGCGATAGGCCTTGCCGTTATCATTGTATTGATTAACAAAATTATTCGATAACAAAACACTAAGCTGATCATTAACCGCAGCAACCGTTAACCCAAGATCGGCAATGATCGTTTTATCCATCACTAATTGACTCTGCGCCAAATCAATTTTTAAGTCGGTATCAACAAACATAAAGCTGCCTGTTTGATACGCTTTGCCAATAATTTTCTGCGCATAGCCCAGCATGTTTTCGTAACTGTCGTTGGCGCGAACCACCACTTCGATATCGAATTGACCGGCCGTCGGTAAAGAAGCGGGTAAAATTGGCAATAAGTTTAGTGAACTAACGCCACCAAGTTGCCCAAATAACGGCCCAATCATGTCATGCACCGAGTTTGCTCGCTGCGCTAGCGGCTCTAGTGATACGCCGCCAAAACCGGCATTTTTAGTGACAATTTGCCAGGTATATTTACCGCCATCGACGCCGTTCATCACGTCACTTACTTGATACATTTGATTAGTTGTATAGGCTAACGACGACTCAGGGGCAGCAGTCACCACGACATTGATTTCACCTTGATCTTCCACTGGCGCAAGTTCGTGCGAAGACAATAAATAAAATGGCACTGTCAGTAACGTAAATACCACAGCGCAAAACATCACTTGTGCGCGGCAGGCAAATAATACATCTAATGCGCTAATATATTGGCGTTGTAAACGCTCAAAATAACCATTAATAAGTTTAGTGAATTTTCCTTCACGTCCGCCTTGCGGAGAGACATACGCACTCATAATTGGTGATAAGGTAACTGCCACAACGCCTGAAATAAGTACCGCGACCGCTAAGGTAAAGGCGAATTCTCTAAACAAAAAACCTGTTAGGCCAGACAAAAATCCGATTGGCGCGTATACCGCGGCTAAGGTTAAGGTCATCGCTATTACAGGTACCAATAATTGGCGTGAACTAATTAATGCTGCTTCAAAACGCCCTTTGCCTTCTCGCATATGGCGCGCCACATTTTCTACCACCACGATGGCGTCATCGACCACCAAACCAACCGATAAAACAATGGCTAAAATGGTTAATAGATTAAGCGAAAATCCCATTAACGACATCACCCCAATCGCGCCAAAAATTGAGATTGGAATGGTAATTAACGGCACCAAAGCACTTCTGAATGAGCCCATCATTAAGACCACGACAATGCCAACCAAAAAGACGGTTTCAAGCAAGGTGGTAAATATCTCTTTAATCGCATCTCGCATATACAAGGTGCCGTCATAACCAATCGCGATGCGGATATTTTCTGGCAGCTGCTTATTTAACTGATCTATTCTTTGATAAAGCTCATCACCAATCGTTATTTCATTGGCGCCAGGCAGCGGCCATACCGCAATAAAGGTTGTTTGATCGTGATCGAGGCGTGCATCAACACGCCCCTCTTCTTCGCCAACTTCGATAGTGGCAACATCGCCCAAGGTTATTTGCGCGCCATCGATGCTCACTATCACCATATTTTCAAATTCAGCAACGCTGCTGAGCAAGGTATTGGCCATTAAGTCGATGCGTTGTCGATTATTTTTACTGTAGCCAAGCGTGGCAATGGTATTGTTGTCTCGAAGCGCAGCCAGTACTTGATTAGCACTGATGTTAAACGCCGCTAGTTTGTCTGAATCAATCCAGATACGCATCGCAGGGTTGCGATCGCCCTCAAGGGTAACTTTTTGGACGCCGTCAATATCGCTTAATACTGGAATGATATTACGGGTGAAATAATCGGTAATTTTACTGCGCGCTAAATCACCCGATTCAATGTTTAGATAGAATAACGCGTTTGCTCTGTCGGCACGCACCACCGAGATGGCAGGATCTTGCGCGCCTTGTGGCAGCTCAAACTTTATTTGGCTAAGCTGCGCGGTAAGCTCGCTCAACGCAGCGGTTGAGTCATAATTTAGATCAAGCCATGCTGTTACCTTGCTGCTGCCAGCGATAGTGATAGAGTCAACATAATCAACGCCAGGCACGGTAGAGGCAACACGCTCAATAGGTTCGGTGATATAGCCTTTAACAACCTCGGCTGCTGCGCCGGTGTAAACTGTGTTAATCACCAAGGAGGTACTTTCAATTTTTGGAAATTGCTGGACCGAAATACTGTCTGACGAATACACGCCAGCGATGATAATCAATAACGATAAAACAATCGCGAGCAATGGTTTTTTGACAAAAATATCCATGATCGATTTTTTATGGTCGACTGATTCACTCATTATTTGATCCCCGCAACAGGCGTGGCGACATTGGTAGAATCAGCGGTGTTTTTAGCATAAACCAATAACTGCGGCGTTAGTTTGAATGCGCCTATGGTGGCAATTAACATGCCCTGCTCTAGTCCCTGACGCACTATATGATTGTCACCGTCACGTTGACCAAGAATTACCGCACGTTTGTTCGCACGATATTGACCGTTATCATCTTTAATTAGTTCAAATACATAACTACCAAACGGACCTCTAACGACGGCAGAGTTTGGCACGATAACCACTTGCTGTGATTTTTTAGGGATCGCAATTTTGACTAGCTCATTGTGCGATAACAAATCACGGCTGTTATTGATCTGCGCGCGATATGAAAGGTGTCGTGACGCAGCATCCATTTGACTATGTTTAGCGATGACAAATGCTGACAGGTGTTGTGGTTGAGCCGCTTGACTGATTTTTGTTAGCGTAATCTGGCTATCGAGTGATAATTTAGCCATGGTTTGCGGCAATTTAAAATCAAGCCACATGTCTTTGTTATCATCGACCAGTGTGGTTAGGTTAGCACTGGCGTTAAGAAACTGACCAACCTCAAAAGTCTCTAGTCCTATGGTGCCACTAAATGGCGCCAGCACTTGTTTCTTGTCAATCACGCTTTGTATATTAGCGATGTTGGCTAGGCCAACTTGATAATCTGCCAACGCAGAATCTACCAGTTGCTGGCTTACTTTATTGCCCACCAGTAATTTTTTATTACGCTCTAAGGTCGCTTTAGCCAACTTAAAAGAAGCGTTAGCCGCTTGCAGTTGCGCTTGCTCTTCACTGGTATTAAGGGCAATTAATAACTGCCCTTGCACCACCTGACCACCAGCGCTGTAATTTACCTGCTCAATGGTCCCTGATAATTGATTATGCAAGGTCACTGCCTTAATCGCTCTCACCTGCCCTGTCACTTGATAAGTCGGTTGATAAATTGACGATTGGGTTATCAAGGTTTCAACCGTGGCTGATGGTTCGGGAAAAGACTCACCAAACGCAATAGCGGCTTGCACTTGTCCAACTTTGATATAGGCCAAACTGCCTATGGTAATCACAACAATAGAAACTGCGGTGGCCCAGCGACGAATACTCATAATAATTTCCCTAATGTTGTTTAACGTAAGTTGTGTTGGATTAACAATTGATCGGCGTGTTTGATGCCAGCACTATCAAGTGGCTTTTGCCATTGATAGGAATTAAACAAACGGGTAAATATTCGAACAATGGCGGCATCACACGCCACAGGTTCATATAATTTTGCTTCGCCTTTGGCTATCTCTCGAATTTGCACCAAACGACTCACATTCTGATAACCAACTGTTAGCGCCCACCCAGCAAGATTAATTTCTTCGATCAACTGTTCAATATCGCCCTCACTGGATAACTCGCCCGAATGTGCTGCGTCGCTCATGCAGCGATAAAAGAGTGTTTCACAATTTTTATGCGCATCCATCATCCGCTCTCGCCACAATGAAGAGGTGCGCTTAACCACCAGCTCATTGGTAACAAAAGCGTCTAAGTGGATATCAAAAGAATAAACCTGAGTTTTCAGAGGGTTTAACAACGTGATGCCAATCAGGCGCTCAGGAGTGGATAGTGGCAATGCTAAAACCTGCTCGAACACGCTGCATTGATGACGGTAAACGCGGATTGCTAGCGCAAAAATAATATCTTCTTTGCATTGCACATGTTTATAAATAGAGCCCATAGACATGCCTGCTGTCTTAGCGATAGCCGACATTGTAAAGTCTAATAGTGACGTCAGCTCGATGCATTGTGCCGCGGCGTCTAGGATCATATTCTCTTGCTCTTGCAAGCTATATTTGGCTGCTGGTACCATTGTTCTCTCTCCACATTTAACCTGAATGACATTCGAACATCATTCGAATGACGTTACTCTAACCGTTTAAAATAGAGAGTCAATGGTTTAAAATGTGGATAATCGCCAGAACTCTGCGAATTTAGATAAAGTGACAATGCAGAATGACCAGTGGTACTTAATTATTTAAGCGGCAAGGTCAGGGTAAAACAGGCACCGGCCATCTCGCTATTATTGCTCGCGATAATGGTACCGCCATGCCAGCTCATGACCTTACTGGTGATGGCTAATCCCAAGCCAAAGTGGCCTTGCTCGCGGGTGCGTTTAGTACCGAGTCGAACAAAGGGCTCAAAGATGCTGGCAAGATCCTCTGGCGCGATCCCAGGCCCATCATCGATAATGCTAATGATAATATTTTCATGCTGTCTTTCTAGAGTTATCATCACCTTAGCCGTGGCAAAATCAATCGCGTTTACTAGCAGGTTTTGGATCGCGCGGTGAAACCATTGACCATCCAGTGCACATGAAATGTTATGCTGGTTTGGGATTAATTGCAGTACTACGTCTTGTTTTTCGGCGAATTGGCTCAGTTCGTCACACACCAGCACTAACCATTGGTTGAGCTCTACTTGTTGTAACTTTAGTGAACCGACCTGACGCTCAAGTCCCGCATATTCAAGAAAGGCGCTGGTCATTTGCTCCATCCGAGTTATTTCGCTGTCCATGCGGTTGAGGTAGACGTTTTTCTTATCGAGGCTATCAGTGTCCAAAGCGGCTTCAATGCCAAAGCGCAGGCAGGCGATAGGCGTGCGAATGTCATGGGATAAACTACGGGCCAATATTTTATTATCGGCGAGTAGGTTCTCAATTTGCATCGCCATACGGTTAAAGCTGCGCTCGAGCAAATGAATATAGGAGAAGCGGCTCTCAGGCAGACGCACGCTAAATTCCCCCGCGCCAAATTTAGCGGCGGTATTATTGAGTAGGTATAGCCGCCGTGTCAGTGGCAGCGACCATAGAATAATAATGATGCAGACCCCAAGGTAGAGCAGTATCGTTAGCAGTAAGTCGCTATCGTGATTGGGATTTTCACTGAGCGGTAATTGCAGTTGCAGTAGATATTGTGGATGATTAGCGATATGTTTTAATAGGTATGAGCCATCTTGCGAGGCCAGCAACAAACCACCTGGTTGCAATAATTGCTGGCGCAATGAGGGAGGCAGGGCCACACTATTACTGCGCTTTAACTGTAAGTTAAGCGAAAAATAACCACCAATGACTAGTGTTTGTTGTTCGATGTTTGGCGCTGATACGTTAGCTAATTGATTGGCCGCACCATCGATGATGCGCTGGTAGGTAGCGGTGCTATCGCCGGCATTGCCCTGATCTTGGTCGTCGACCAGTAAGTCGAGGCCCCAGCCGATGGCAAAAATAGCACCTAATACCGCAAAAATTGCGCTGAGATAGAGTCGACGCATGATGATTAAGGCTCTTGCTGTGGTGTGGCTTGCCAGGCATCGGCAACAAATAGATAGCCCTTACCCCAGATCGTTTTAAACTTCTTGGGGCTTTGCGGATCGTCATTAAACAGCTTACGCAGAGTGGATAACATGACATCGAAACGGCGATCGAGCCCATCGTATTCACGGCCCTTTAGCGCCTGAAATACACTTTCACGATCGATAACCTGACCAGCATGACTGGCCAAGAACCACAGAAAAGCGAACAAATTAGTCGACAAATCAATCTCTTGGTCTTGATAAATAACCCGCTTTGCCTGCTGGTCGATGCTTAATTGACCAAAATCTAGCTTGGAGGTTGGCTGCGCCGTTGCAGGGGCACTTTGGACCAAGTTTTTTATCCGCGCCAGCAGAGCGCGGGGGCGCACTGGTTTAATCACATAATCGTTTGCCCCAGCCTCTAGGCCGATGACTTCGTCGTATTCATCGGCGCGCGCGGTTAACATGATAATGGGCACCACGGAATGCTCTCTGAGCTGACGGCAAACTTCGATGCCGCTAATGCCGGGGAGCATCACGTCGAGTAATACAATGTCGGGGCAAAATTGGCTAAACATTGCCATTACCTCATCACCGCGTACCACGTGCTGTACGCAATAGTCCTGCTCTACCAAATATTCAACAATCCAATTGGCTAGGATGATGTCGTCTTCAACCAGTAAGATTCGCTCTTGATTAGTCATATTAATTACCTGTGCTTAGAAGATCCGCCAGCGACGCTTGCGTGATGTCATTTTATGAACCCAGCTGACTTCCACCGCTGTTTCTGCAACAACTTGTTGTGATTGTTCATTCTTTAGGGTGTAAACCGTTTTCTCGGCCGATTCAAAGGCAAAACGATGGATCTTAGGCGCTGCACTGTACCAACAACGCATCGGTTTAATGAAACCTTGCCGGTAGATGCAATAATCACCCACCTTGGTTAGCGTTAAACTAATCGTGATGGTCGTAAAGCATTTTCGGCCCTGGCGCAACGTGATGCAGGTTGCAGGCAAGGCACTAAATTGTTCAACCAACTGCACTGGTTTAGTCTCGGTTTCAACAACCTGGGCATGGCTCAATGAGGCGCTCAACAAGGTCATGGCGAGTATCAAGCTACGGCTATAAAACATAACGCACGCCGAATTTAAATTGGGTTATATCTTGGCGTAAACCGACCGGACTTGCGCTAAAACTCGATGAATAATAACTGTGAGTGACTCCAAGAGTAAGTGTCCAATTTTTCGATAAAGGATAGAGCCCAAAGACTTGAGCCTCAGCCTTAAAACCGTCATCCGCTTGATAAACAGGATATTGCTTAGATGATTCCGCAGGTGTCACGCCAGCGTAATAATTCACCACATCACGAGAATAATAGGGCAGCCCCGCGCCAGTATAAATATCCCAGTTGCGATAGACACTAAGATGGCTGTAATACAAGTCGGCTAACCAGCTATCGTTGCCAAATGACGGTTTAAGCGT
>JABSRS010000010.1:2449-22779 GCA_013214885.1 Gammaproteobacteria bacterium | reverse complement strand
CAACTCCGTTAATATACCGGCTCGTTGATATGCGTCGAGCTGCTGTTTAAAATAGCAACCGCTGTCTTGGTATTGCTCGCCAAATATCAGCCAAATCGGGGCATCAAAAGATAGTTGTTGCCGCTGGGCAAGAAAGCTCATGAATGGTGCAATACCAGTACCGGCGCAAATAAGTATCATTGGTACATTGTTTAGCGGCGGCCTAAAACTATCGTGGCGGCGTAACGATACTTTAAATTCATGATCCGTTTGGCTGGCGCACAGTCGTGCTGAACTAAAACCGAGCTCCCCGTCATCCTTAACTAACCGACGAACAAATAACGCGATCACGGGATCATCAGGCTTACTGGCAATTGAGTATACTCTGGGGCGTAACACAGATAGCTGATCAACTAACGCCTGCGCCTGACTGGCCGTTTGTTGCTGCCACTCCAATTGCGTTAATGCATCAATCAAGCTGATGACTTGCTCGCCTAAGTTAACCCTGCAATTCGGATTAAGTCCTAGAGCCGTCAATTTTAGTTCAATAACACTGCGTTTCAGTGGCGTTAGCACTTCTAACAAATCCCCCGCTTGATAACGCGCCCCTGTAACTCGAAGCGTTATCAAATGCGCCATCCGCCGTTCCTGAGATGGATTTAAGCATTGATTGTCTATAATTGTAGCGGTTAACCATTGCTGATGCATCAGCTCGCTATGCCAACCAAGCCCCTGACACACTTGACTCCACCACTGGCTCACTGAGGCAATATGGCCACGGTCTATTTCGTGAACAGGGTATAACGCTTGCGCCCCTTTATCACGTAACATCGCCGCTAATTGATGACCGAAGGCACAAAACTTAGGGTAAGTACTATCGCCTAACGCTAGCACCGCAAAATGTAAATTAGGCAGTGCCTGTTCACATTGCGCTAGCGCTTCAACAAAGCCATGAGATTTCTCTGGCGCTTGTCCATCGCCATAAGTTGATGCCACCACAAATAGCTGTTGATAGCGCTGTAAACAGTTGGGTGTCAGTTCTGAAAACGCTTTAATATCGCAATATTGACTAGAGATCTTGGCGATCTGTTGCGCCAGCCCTTGCGCCGTACCACTTTGACTAGCGTAAGCAATCAACGACGATTTTTGCTCTTTTGGCACATCGGCGTTAAATTTAATACCAACAGCATTGCTAAAACCAATCAGTAACAGCAGATAGAGCCCCGAGCAAAACAATGACAAAACAGATAACGTCAGAGATGTCTCGTTTAACACTGCGCCGCTACTCAGCATGATTAATAAAATTAACAGTGCCAAGCGGTGAATCCTAAGCAATAACATCAAGCCAACAATGCCAATAAGAATCGCAATACCGTAACGCCAAGCCGTTAATAAGCCACCAAGGACATTGGACTCAAGTGACGAGAAAACTATTAGAGCCTGAGTTAAACGGTAATCGGCTGATGCAAAAACACCAAGGGTCGCACCATGATGTTCCCCCTCAACCACATGAATAAATACTTCGCCGTTTAACCCTGGTAACTCCAGTGACAAGCCAACAACAAAAAGCCACAAAGCAGCACCAATAACAGCGATTATCAGCAACAGCCGTGACAACGTATAAGACAATACGCGACCAAGTTGAGCGTGGTAGATGTTTTGCAGCGCGATGACCATTAAATTACAAATCTAAATCTAAATGAAAATTATTATCATATAGTATTGCATTTAAATGCTTAACACTAGTACTATATGGGCGTTCAAATTATGCAGTAATCGAATGGCTAATGGGATTTTTAAAATTAAAACGCAATATTTCATATAACGCGTTGGCGCGTGACATACATGTCTTTAGCGCGATGCTGGTCATGTTACTGATGTTGTTTTTCGCGATTTCAGGTTTTTTTCTGAATCACCCAGACTTGAGCGATGGCGATACAGCATCCACCAGCATCACGATAGAGTCACCATCATGGCTAAACCAACGCCCAGATTGGGCAGAAAACTACGCGTACAACGGTCTAAACCTGATGTTATGGCTCGACAACACGCATGACATACGCGGTGTCGATTATGAGTTTGAATGGGACGATTACGATCAATTATTAATCGTTACCTTACAAAGCCCAGGTAGCCACACCCTGATTGAGTTTTTTAGCCAAGAGCAACGTATCGAGATTCACCAAAGTCCTTTTGGACTGCTCGATACACTTAATAACATTCATCGCTCAAAGCACACCACCACGCTATGGCGCTACGTCTCAGATGCCAGCGCCATCGTGATGATTATTTTTTGCCTCAGCGGATTGTGGCTCGCGCTAATTAATAAGAAGACCCGCCGAGCAAGCAGCCATTGGCTCATCGCTGGTAGCAGTTTATTTTTATTAGTGCTGTATTTAATGCACTAACCCCCACCAAAGAGGACAACATGAAAAAGAGTATTTATATCACCTTAGCAGTGATGAGTATGCTATTTAGCACACTATCACCAGCAGTTACGTTAACGGTCGACTTTTCACTACCTAAGTTTGATCAGCAGGACTACCGCAAGCCTTACGTCGCAATGTGGGCAGAAACCAAAGGAGATAGTAAGAATTTATTATTGTGGCATTTAATAAAACGTGATAACGATAAATGGTTAGTCGACATTCGCCGTTGGTGGCGCAAGGAAGGTCGTTATAGCGACAATCAGTTTGATGGTATCACTGGCGCGACCCACATGGCTGGTCAGCATCAGGTGCAATTAGATATTGCGGACTTAAATGACTTCACCCTAATGATTGAAGTGGTACGCCAAAAAGGCGGTCGTTCACTGGTTCGTCAAAAGATTAACTTAAATGATCACCAACAATACAGCATCGCGCCAAGCGACGAAATCGGCGCCATCACTATCAAGGTAAATAAGTAATGAATACATTGACAAAAATGACGTTGAGCTCATTAACACTCGCCTCAACATTACTGGCAAGCCAAGCACTTGCTCATGGTTTAAATATGTGGCCGAGCCAATTTAACATTAATAGTAAAAGACCAACCACGGTAACGGTTGATTTAAGCTTTAGCGAAACCCCTTTTCGTTTGGATCACAGCGTGTCAGCGGCCGGCTTAAGCGTCATTGACCCACAAGGAAAAACACTGCGGTACTTGGGTAATATTTACCAAAGTGCGCAACGAACAACCCTTGATCTTGCCATTAGCGAACAAGGTACTTATACGGTTACTTACCAAAACCAACCTCGTTATACCACCAGCTACACTGTGGGATCTCAAGCGAAAAAGAAACGCTTGCGATTAAACAAGAGCGACGCCCAAAGTGAGTTACCAAATTCTGCAAAAAATGTGGTAACCAAGAAATCGGTAACAACCGCCATTGCCTTTATTACCAATATCCGACCATCTAAACAGGATTTCAAGCCAACAGGTAAAGGGTTAGAACTTGTCCCTGTGACTCATCCATCTGATTATGTCACCAATGATGTCATTACTATGAAATTGTATTTAAATGGTCAACCATTACGCAACGCTACGGCAAAATTACAACGCAGCGGCGCGCAGTATCTCGCTTCAAATAAGCCGAGCGAAAGTGTTACCGATGCCAACGGACAATTAAGTTATCAATTTGATCAAGGTGGTTTATTCACCTTAAGTGTTAAGCATAGCGAAAAACAAAACGCTAAGTTATATGATGAAATGGGTTACCGCCTATTTTATTCATTTGAAATTTCCTACGAATAATAATCCTCAAGCTAGCTCAAAATGCTAGCGTACATTACACCGCTCATGATCCATTAGCGGTGCATTTACCTTAAAAAAGTGATTAACCAGCCATGCCAACGTCTCATCAACAAAACATTCCACATGATATCGCCGCCGCTAGTGATTATCGCCGTCACGCTAAGCAGCATTTAAGCGAGGCTGTGTGGCACTATATTGATGGCGGCTCGGCCGATGAAATTACCAAGGCAGATAATCGCACCTGTTTCGATGCAATAAAACTACGCTCACGCGTGTTATGTGACTTAACTGGCGCAACAACCGAGAGCGAACTCCTTGGTCAATCTCTCGCCTATCCTTTCTTAATTGCGCCAATGGCTTATCAGACGTTACTCAATCCGCTTGGTGAACTTGCCACGGTAATGGCCGCTGGCGCCCAAGATATTGGATTTGTATTAAGTACCCTCGCCAGTACCAGCATTGAGGACGTCGCACAGCAATATCAACAGTCACAATCCTCGAGTCCGCTATGGTTTGGGTTATACGTACAAACCGACTGGCGTGAAACATTAAGCTTAATTGAGCGAGCCCAACATAATGGTTATCAGGCCTTAATGATTAGTGTTGACGCTCCCGTTAATGGTTTAAGAAATCGTGAGCAACGTGCGGGGTTTAGCTTACCCAGTGATGTGTGTGCGGTTAATTTAATCAACAACAATCAGGATCGCATCGACTATAATCAATATAAGAACCCAGTATTGGCACGACTACAAGACAGCGCTCCGACTTGGGAACTCATTGAGAAAATCATTAATTTCACCAGTTTGCCAGTCATAATAAAAGGCATACTCGACCCACAAGATGCGCTTAAAGCCAAAGCGATAGGGGCTAGCGCAATAGTTGTATCAAATCACGGTGGTCGGGTGCTCGATGGTGCAATATCGAGTATCGATGCCCTACCGAGCATTCGTCAAGCTGTCGGACAAGATTTTAGTATTATGCTTGATAGCGGCATTACCCGTGGCAGTGATATATTCAAAGCTATCGCCTTAGGTGCGAACAGCGTATTAATTGGCCGAGTCGTGCTTTATGCACTTGCCACTGCTGGTCCAATGGGCGTTGCCCATGCTCTAAAAATATTGAAAGACGAGTTTGAACTCACCATGGGGCTGTGTGGGGCTAAAACTATTAACGACATAACCGAAGATAAACTATTAACTTGAAGTGCAATTATACCGATGTCTAGCCATTGATAGCCAAAGTAGAGATTAGTTGCTGTCAGAAACAAAAAAGCCGATGAAGCATCGGCTTTTTTATGAGTTAACTATTTATAGCCGTGACCAATGAAAATACGTGTTTCCAATGGCCAGCTGTCTACCATTAAAACTGATAGGTTAATCCCAGTTTAATATTTCTTGGCGCGCCAGGTAGGAAATGCCCCTTAGCGCTGTAATCAGTAATGTAATCTTTATCGGTTAGATTATTGATATTAAGTTGTAATCCCAATGCATCATTCACTTGATAAGAAGCCATCGCGTTAATTAATACCGTGCTGCCAGTATCGAAGAAAGCCGTATTTTTACGCCAGTAAATATCTCCAGAAGTATAGTTTGCGCCCGCACCAAGTGATAATTTATCGCTTGCAGCATAGTTAATCCACACATTAGCGGTATGCTCAGGCGTCGACGTTAAACCATTACCAACACTATCTTGGCTAAAGTCCTGTAGTACTTCTGATTTTTGATGAGTATATGAAGCAATAATCGATAAATCATCGTTAATTTCACCATTAATGCTTAGCTCAAATCCTTCGACTCGCTGCTTACCAGCTAAGAAATAGACTCGATCATCATTGCGATCTTTAACTGTTTTTTCTGTCACAAATAACGCGGCATTTACCAACAGACGATCGCCCATTAACTGCCATTTTGCCCCTAGCTCTAACGTGGTTGCTTCTTCCGGATCTAATTTATTACTCGAGTCATATCGAGAAGCTTTGAGCGTACTAAGACTCGGTGATTGTGAGTTAGCGTAGCCTAAGTAATAGTTGGTATAATAGTTTGGCTTATAGGCTAATGACATGTTGTAACTCACAAAGTTATCACTAACGTCCAAGCCATCTTCCGAAGCATAAATACTGCTGCCGTGAGCATCTCTTTCACCAGTTCTTTGATATGAAGATCCCTTAGCGCCAAAATCTTCAAAACGCAGCCCTGCCGTCATTAACCAGTGATCGCTTAATTGGATGGTGTCTAATCCATAAATAGCAATTCCGGTGCCTTCGACTTTTGCAGGCTTGTCTAAACGGGTTATCGCTCCCGTGTAGGTAACGTTAAGATTAGGATTAAACAAATCTACTGTAGCGCTAGATAACACAGTGTTATCGGTAAAACGATAATAGCTATAGCTTTCTTGGTAAATCTCACCACCAACCACAATATCATGTTGCATTCCAGCCAGTGAGAGCTGAGTAACAAAATCAAGCTGAGTCACCAATAGTTCGTTCTCTTCATCGGTGTTTTGTAAGTAATCAAGACGAACTGGCTCAAAATAAGTTTTTTTCCTCGTTTCAGCATCACGCGTATACAAAAACGATGGGCGGCTCAATGTTGACTGCCTATCACTAGTCACATAACGCGTGCTGCTCACTAAACGTGAACTATCCGACAACTCATGCTCGACTTTTAATGTTAGCAGCGTCATATTGGTTTTCTCAAAATCACGCGATGGTACACCGTAGTATATATCCCATAGTGATTTGTCGATCGCGCCTTCGGTGTAGCTGGTGTCAGCTGCCACATCCTTAGTTACCCAAGGCAAGCCTAGCATCGGGTTGTTATTTTGCTTGAGAATCAACACATCGCCACTAATAGCGGTTTTATCAGAGATGTTGTGAAGCAATGAGAAAGCCAGCCCTTGTGTTTTATAATTCTCTACGCCATTGTCATGGATATCGCCGCCGTCACTCACTACTGCATTAACACGTAAGGCAGTATCTTGATTAAATACTAGGTTACTATCAATAGACACACGCTTGGTTTGTGCTTGATCAAAACTAACTTTCGCTTTGCTAAAACCCATCTCCATGTCGGCACGCTTTGTCACCAAATTGACTGCGCCGCCAGAGGTCCCTTTACCAGCAATGGACGAATTTGCGCCTTTGGTGATTTCAATTTGTTCATAGTTAAATAAATCACGAGAATAACTTGATAAATCACGAATACCATCGATATAGATGCTTTCGTTGGCGCTAAAACCACGGATAGTTAACTTATCATTGGTGGTAATATTACCGCCACCACCTTCACCAGCACCAAATGTCGATACACCAGAAACATTACGTAACGCCTCAGCCATAGTCGTCACACCTTGATCCTCTAGTAAAGCTCCTGAAATCACAGTCACTGTTTTAGGGGTATCAACCAACGCAGTGGTGATTTTATGCGTCGCCACTTTTTCAACGTGGTATTTGCCTGTATGGTATTGGCCAGTTTGCTGATCTTGCACTTTAGTAACGGCTAGTTCCTTGATGGAGCCAGCGGCTTGTGCGCTAATAGCGCAGGTTACTAATGCAATCCCCACTGCAATATTGATAGGAGATTTAGTAAAGGTAGTCATAGCGATATCTCATAGATTAAGTAAAAGGAAGTAAAATTAAAGCGAGCACATGATAATGCGAACCATTATCGTTTGCAATGTCAGTTACGAGGTTTTATCGATAGTTCGGTTCTAAAAATTAAAGATCGAGATGTCACTTTATTCAGTGTTTTACCACAACTTAACAACAACAAATTGATTAATATCAATTAATTTATCCGCTATTAGTTATATGATATTAATTTTTTATTTTTATAAGAAGTTAAAAATAAATCTTTTGAAACCTCAAAATGACGTTTTAAGTCGTTATCCAGTAATGAAGGTTTGACTTAAAACGATTTGACCATGGTCTGTAGATCGAAACCAGATGAGTTGGCGCAACAGCGTTAGCATGGCCATGCCAGTAATAAGATCACAGCTTTAATGCGATTGGTATTATTTTTAAGCAAAGACTAATTAACCTGAACCCGGATATTTATGTTTCAGACCATTGCCTTAATAAATTGTGATAGACCCCAGTCAATCTGATCAATTCAACTTGTTGTGAGTCTTGTTGAGTTAGCGCCATAATACTCTGATCAAGTTCGTATAATGTCCGGCGTTGTTCATCGCTGCGGATTAAACTTTGCAACCAAAAAAAAGAAGCCAAGCGACGCCCTTGGGTGACGGGTGTCACCCGATGCATACTCGTTGACGGATAGAGAATGAGATCACCTGCCGGTAACTTAACTCGTTTTTCCCCGTAAGTATCTTCAATTACAAGTTCTCCCCCGTCGTAACTGTCAGGCTCGGTTAAAAATAGGGTCATCGATAAATCGGTGCGCACTTGACCACCGGTCAAGGGGGATCTTCTAATCGCATTGTCGATATGATTACCAAAATTTCCCGCGTCTTGATAACAATTAAACATTGGCGGATAAAACTTGTTCGGTAGTGCTGCACTCATAAATTGCGACTGCTGTTGCAAGCGGCTCAATACGAAATCGCCTATTTGTCGGCTGACTTCAGAATCTTGTGGTAATTGTGAATTGTTTTTACTATGTAGAGCCAAATGACCCGCGGTGGTTTTTCCATCGACCCAATCAGCGCCTAATAGCATCTCTTGACACTCTACAACTTGTGCTTTCGTTAAAACATTAGGGATGTGCAATAACATAAATTCTGACTCGTATTTGGTATAAAAAATTAACGCCTCAATAATAGCAACGATAGTAATGATAATTATTTCCATTTGCAACTAGTAGCTAAGGTGATAATAAAATGACCATATAAAAGAACATTATAGGTCCACATAAGAACAGCTTTAAATTTTAAGATCATTGTTCGGCAATTTTGGCGGTTTATATCAGGCAGAAGCGTTCTGGGTGTAGTTAGCTACAAACTAGGTAATCACTCAGTTGAAATAACCAACAGATGCTGTCCGAACGATTGAACTAAATTCGAACGACAAAGATCAACAGACCCTAAGCTTTTTTTATGCGATAATTGCCAGTTCGATTATCGAGCTGTGATAGGAAGGGATTAGTGCGCGTAAACAATATTGAAATTCGGGGTGCCAGAACCCACAACCTAAAAAACATTAATTTAACGATCCCGCGGGACAAATTAATTGTCATTACTGGTTTATCGGGCTCGGGGAAATCATCGTTAGCTTTTGACACGCTTTATGCAGAAGGTCAACGCCGCTATGTTGAGTCATTATCTGCTTATGCTAGGCAATTTTTGTCGATAATGGAAAAGCCAGATGTCGACTCGATTGAAGGCCTAAGCCCAGCGATTTCTATTGAGCAAAAATCGACATCGCACAATCCTCGTTCCACGGTTGGCACCATTACCGAAATTCATGATTACCTGCGCCTATTATTTGCCCGTGTCGGCGAACCTCGCTGTCCCACCCACGACACTCCTCTGGCTGCTCAAACAGTAAGTCAGATGGTCGATAAAGTATTATCGCTCCCTGAGGGCAGCAAGATAATGTTGTTAGCCCCAGTGGTGCAACAACGCAAAGGCGAACATGCTAAGTTATTAGATAATTTAGCGGCCCAAGGCTTCATCCGTGCCAGAATCGACGGTGAAGTTTGCGATTTAAGCGATCCTCCGAAACTCGAATTACAAAAGAAGCATGACATCGAAGTGGTCGTTGACCGCTTTAAAGTCCGTGATGATTTACAGCAGAGATTGGCTGAATCCTTTGAAACGGCACTCGATTTATCGGGTGGCGTTGCGAGCATTGTCTCGATGGACGATGACAGTGATATCGAACCTATTTTACTGTCTGCCAATTTTGCCTGCTCGCACTGTGGCTATTCGATGGCAGAGCTCGAACCCAGACTTTTTTCATTCAATAACCCAGCGGGTGCTTGTGGCAGCTGTGACGGTTTAGGGATTAAGCAATTTTTTGATCCGCTAAAATTAATTGTCAATGACGAATTAAGCCTGGCTGGCGGTGCTATTCGAGGTTGGGATCGTCGTAATTTTTATTACTTCCAAATGTTAACTTCGCTGAGTGAGCATTACGGCTTTGAACTTGAGGCTCCTTACTCGTCGCTTAAACAAGAGCACAAAGATTTAGTTCTGTACGGTAGTGGTACCAAGTCACTCGAGTTCAAATACATGAATGACCGCGGTGATGTCGTGATCCGAAATCATGCATTTGAAGGGATTATTAACAACATGGATCGCCGCTATCACGAAACCGAGTCCAATTCGGTGCGTGAAGAGCTGGCTAAATACCTTAATCAGCAATCTTGTCCAAGTTGTAACGGCAGTCGCCTACGCCTTGAAGCGCGTAACGTCTTTATCGATAAAACTAACTTGCCTGAAATTACTGAATATTCGATTGGTGAGTGTTTTGAATACTTCCAACAATTAGAATTTAGTGGTCAGCGCGCCCAAATTGCTGAAAAGATCTTAAAAGAAATTCAAGACCGACTCGGTTTCTTGGTTAATGTTGGTCTAAGTTATTTAAGCCTATCACGTGGTGCTGGCACCTTGTCGGGCGGTGAAGCACAACGTATTAGACTGGCCAGCCAAATTGGTGCTGGTTTAGTCGGCGTGATGTATGTACTTGATGAGCCATCGATTGGCCTGCATCAACGTGATAATGAACGATTATTAAAAACCCTCAACCATTTACGCGATCTTGGTAATACCGTGATCGTGGTTGAACATGATGAAGATGCTATTCGCAGTGCCGATTATATTATCGATATTGGCCCTGGTGCTGGTGTCCATGGCGGCGAAATTATTGCTCAAGGTAGCTATGAGGATATTATCAATACTCCCGAGTCTTTGACGGGGCAGTATTTATCTGGGGTTAAAAAAATTGAGTACCCAGCCGAGCGCACCAAGCCAACCGAAAAATGGATCAAGCTATTTGGCGCGACTGGCAACAACCTAAAATCTGTCGATTTGGCCATTCCAAATGGTCTTCTTACCTGTGTTACAGGGGTTTCTGGCTCAGGCAAGTCGACCTTAATTAATGATACCTTCTATCGCATTGCCCATTTGGCACTCAATAAGGCAGTCAATGATGAGCCAGCGCCTTATGACCGAATTGAAGGCTTGGATAATTGCGATAAAGTGGTCGATATCGATCAAAGCCCAATTGGTCGTACGCCGCGATCTAATCCTGCGACTTATACCGGGATATTCACCCCAATTCGTGAGCTGTTTGCCGCAACCCAAGAATCGCGTTCCCGTGGTTACAAACCAGGACGTTTTAGTTTTAACGTTAAGGGCGGACGCTGTGAATCTTGTCAGGGTGATGGCTTAATTAAAGTAGAAATGCATTTTTTACCTGATGTTTACGTACCTTGTGATGTTTGTAGCTCAAAACGTTATAACCGCGAAACGCTGGAAGTACTTTATAAAGGGCTAAACATTCATCAAGTCTTAGATATGACGGTTGAAGATGCCAATGAGTTCTTTAAACCAGTGCCCGCTATTTCACGTAAATTACAAACCCTGATGGACGTTGGTCTGTCATATATAAAATTAGGACAGTCGGCAATTACCTTGTCTGGCGGTGAGGCGCAACGGGTTAAGCTTGCCAAAGAATTATCAAAGCGCGATACCGGACAAACACTTTATATTCTGGATGAACCAACCACAGGCTTGCACTTTAAAGATATTCAAATGCTATTAGATGTGCTCTATCGCCTGCGCGATCATGGCAACACTATTGTGGTTATCGAACACAACCTTGATGTTATTAAAACGGCTGATTGGGTTATCGACCTAGGACCCGAAGGTGGTGCCGGTGGTGGTGAGATTTTGTGTACTGGTACCCCAGAAGAAGTCGCTATGCATCCAACCTCTCATACTGCCCGCTTTTTAAAGCCTTTAGTTTTAGGTAAATAGAACAAATGTTGAACGATACTGATTTCCGCCGTCACTTTCCATTAATTTGTCATGAGCAGATCGTGTACCTTGATAGTGCAGCGACGGCGCAAAAGCCCCAGCAAGTTATTGATGCTATCACTGAGTTTTACAGCTCTGGCAATGCCAATGTCCATCGGGCGGCGCATCAGTTAAGTGCCAAAGCAACGGCGCAGTTTGAACTTGCTCGCACCACGGTCACCAAGTTCATTCATGCCCATTCCAGCAAAGAGATTATCTTTACCAAGGGTACAACCGAGGCGATTAATCTCATTGCGCAAAGCTATGGCCGTACCAATTTAAAAGCGGGTGATCAAATAGTACTCGCGTTAAGTGAGCACCACGCTAATATCGTGCCTTGGCAGTTATTGGCCGAGCAAACGGGTGCTGAAATAAAAGTTATTGGCTTAACCGATACCGCTGAAATAGATTTAGACCATGCCAAATCATTAATCACCGACCAAGTGAAAATTGTTGCAATCGCTCATGCCTCAAACGTCACGGGGGTTATCAACCCAATTAAAGAAATCATTGCGCTAGCAAAGCAAGTGAATGCCATAACGGTGATCGATGGTGCCCAAGCCATCGCACACCTTGAGGTTAACGTCACCGAACTTGATTGTGATTTCTATGCTTTTTCTGGCCATAAGCTATATGGCCCAACAGGCATCGGAGTACTTTACGGCAAGCAACAACTACTCGAGGCAATGCCGCCGTGGCAAGGTGGTGGCGAAATGATTAAACGAGTTAGCTTTAGCGGCACCACATTTAATCAACTGCCATTTAAATTTGAGCCAGGTACACCAAATATTAGTGGCGTTATAGGTTTAGCCAAGGCGATTGATTTTATTAATAGCTTCGATCGCGCCGCATTGAATCGCCATGAAACACAATTAATGGAACTTGCCCGAACCCAATTATTAGCGATTGATGGCCTGCGGATTATTGGTGATGTTAAAAACAAACTCAGCATCATTAGTTTTGTGATTGACGATGAGCACCCTTCTGATATTGCCACTTTGTTAGATCAACAAAATATCGCGCTGAGAGCTGGTCACCATTGTGCCATGCCATTTATGGAGCATCTAAACATTGCCGGCACGGTTCGCGCCTCATTTGCCCCGTACAATACCGTAGCCGATGTCGATAAATTTATTGCTGCGGTCACTAAGGCTAGTCATTTTTTCTGAATGATAGTTCAGCCAAAGTTCATATTTCAACCAATACAATGAGAAAATAGATTTAGAATAAACCAAAATAGCTGTTCAAGAGCAAGCAAAATGTAATTATCAGGGATTAAAACAATATTTTAAACTAAATTAAAAGAGCGTTTGTAGATTACCCGATATAATGTACTCTACGACTCAAAGGAATTGACCTGTTACGCACGGCTCTAGGGATAGGAAGTGGATCAATCAGCGTAAAATAACTACATATTTGGTTATTTTATAAGTTTTAATTTAAACTGAGAAAAAAATGGCACTAACAAAAATTATCCTTACGCTAATAATCACATTATACATCTCCAGCTCTATCGCTTTTGCTGGCTCAGTGACCGAGCAACAAGCAGCAAAAAGTGTCGCATCTAAATACAATGCAAAAGTATTAGCTATCTCTAAAATAAAAGCATCGAATAAACAATATTTTAAAATAAGAATAAAATTCAAAAAAGACCAAGGCCGGGTCAAAATGGTGTATGTTGATGCTAGCACTGGCAAAATTTTAGAAAGAAAACCATAGCGATAGGGAACAATATGCGCATTTTAATCATTGAAGATGAACCTCAGCTACAACAACAACTAGCCGACAACATGACCAAACAAGGTTACGCTGTTGATACCGCAGATAACGGCGAAGATGGCTTATTTCAAGGCACCGAATATCCATACGATTTAGCAATTATTGATCTTGGCTTGCCTAAAATTGATGGCATGGAAGTGATCAAGCAATTACGATTGCAAGAAAAGAATTTTCCAATCTTAATTTTAACCGCCCGCGATCAATGGCAAGAGAAAGTTCGTGGTCTCGATAGTGGTGCCGATGATTATTTAACTAAACCATTTGAAATGGATGAACTGCAGGCTCGGGTCAAAGCGCTATTGCGCCGCAGTGTCGGCATGGCCAGTGCAACTCAGGCCTTTGGTCCAATAACACTCGACTTAAATGCCCAGATCGTTTCACTAAACGGCAGCGATGTTGAACTAACCGCCTACGAATATAAAGTAATGGAGTATTTACTGACCCACCCTCATCAGGTGGTATCTAAGACTATTCTCACCGAGCATATTTACGATCAAGACTATGATCGAGATTCGAATGTTATTGAAGTTTTCATTCGTCGACTCCGTAAAAAACTCGATCCAAATGGCACCCTTGAACCGATTGAAACTCTGCGCGGTCGAGGCTACAGAATCAATCCTGCATTAGCCAATAATTAAAGTAACCAAGCCAGCACAATGCTGGCTTTTTAGTTAAGGACTAACTTTGAACCGCTATTCATTACGTACCCGCATCTTAATCATTGCTAGCTTATTGTCATTAATTTTCTTTAGCATTACCGCTGCGATCCTCGACTCAGCTTTTAGCAGTGCAGCAAAAACTGCAACCCAAGAAAAGTTGCAACTTCATATTTTAAGTTTAATTTCCAATTCAGAACAACAAGGAAAATACCTCATTGTTCCGGCATACCAACAAGAACCAAGATTTAACCAAGTTAACTCAGGACTTTATGGTTACGTACTCGATCGTGCAGGTTCTGAACTATGGCGCTCAAAATCGGCCTTAAATATTTCAGCCATTAGTGCCTATCCGCAAAGGCCTGGTCAAAGCTCTTTTTCAGCCGATAACAATCACCCTGGTGTTGGGTTATTTGTCGCAACCTATGGCACTATCGAAGAAAGCAATGGCAGGGATTATCAATATACCTTTGTGGTGATGGAAGACAACGCCCCCTATCAAGCATCACTACACAGCTACCGACAACGGTTATGGCTAGGATTAACAGGCGTTGCTGTGATGCTACTTGCTGCTCAGCATTTGTTACTGAGCCGCGGACTCAAACCACTTCAGCACTTAGCCAGTGAACTAAAACAAATTGAAGAGGGTTATATCGATGCCTTAAGTGATAGCTATCCCAATGAGCTAAATCGTTTAACAGGCAATCTCAATCGCTTAATTGATAGTGAACGCAAACAACGTGAAAGGTACCATCAACGCCTTGGCGATCTGGCCCATTCATTAAAGACTCCACTGGCCGTATTAAGTAATGCCGCTAACGATAATAGTAGCGATTTAGTCGCTATCGCCAAAGAGCATAGCGATTTAGTCGCTATCGCCAAAGAGCAGTGCCAGCGGATGGATCAAATTGTTCGCTATCAACTCCAGCGCGCCGTGGTATCACAACAAGTCACAGGTATTACTCGGGTCAATATTTTAGAGCATACGCTACAGATTAAAAATGCGCTCGATAAGGTCTATCATGACAAATGCGTACTGTGCGAAATCAGAATTAAGCAAGTAAGTCACTTTCAAGGCGATCAAGGTGACTTGATGGAGTTACTCGGCAATTTAATGGATAACGCCTATAAATATGGTGCAGGTGAAGTAAAAGTCAGTGTTGTTGATCAAAAACAACATTTACAATTGATTGTTGAAGATAATGGGATAGGTATCGAAGAGCAACAGCGTGAAAAGATTACCCAGCGCGGTGCAAGATTAGATACTCAGGAACAAGGACAAGGAATAGGCATGGCCGTGGTGGTTGATATTGTAAAAAGCTACCAAGGTCAACTGACTATCGAGCAATCTGATTTGTTGGGTGCTAAGTTTATTATTACCTTTCCAAAACACCATTATTAATCGAAATAGGCAATAAAATGTTAAGTAACTCGACACAACGAGCATGGTATTTACTGTGCTTTTTTCCAAGTGGTGCGGCGATGATTGTCGCGACATTAGTGGCACTAGTATTTAAGTTTCAACCAGGGGGCGATCCAGCAGTTGCCTTTGCCATTACGTTTACGCTGGCAGAAGGCATGATGCTAGCGGCCGCTTTAGGGATTTTAGGCACATTTAAGACAAAAATCGCGACAACGTCAGTTAAGTGGCTCCGTATTATCAATATTTTGATCATCATAGCCAGTGGCTCTACGGGCTATTACACCTTCATGAAGATGACAGGGGCGATCTAAATCCCTCTCGGAGAGCGGCTTTTTTTGATTTTTAGACTAAGATAAATAAATTAATATCTTACATCCAAAGTAGGCATCGTAGGTGATAAGACCAGTATTTGGCTGCTAAATGCTAGTAAATGTATATAATGTGCAGTAAGTAAGGAATATCTAGTGCTTGTTAACGATTTTTGGCCCTACCACACTGTGAAAGTCACTTTATTTCACGTTATTAGATATACTCAGAGGATGTCAGCAAGATGAGCGAAAATAGCCGTGTATTACTGGTAAATGGTCCAAATTTAAATATGTTAGGACGCCGAGAGCCAGGTCTTTATGGTCACCTAACTTTAGAACAAATAGTCGGCAACTTAACCAAAAAAGCGCAAGATATGGCGATTACATTAGACCATATTCAATCAAATGCCGAATTTGAGTTAATTAATGCTATTCACCAATGTGATGCCGATTTTATTATCATCAATCCTGCCGCGTTTACGCATACCAGCGTTGCGTTGCGAGATGCGATCTTAGCGGTAGATATTCCTTTTATAGAAGTTCATTTATCAAACGTTCATAAACGTGAAGCTTTTCGTCAACATTCTTATTTCAGTGATATCGCTGTTGGAGTGATTTGCGGATTAGGTAGCGCGGGTTATGAATACGCCTTACATGCGGCAGTGACACATCTATCACAGCCCTCAACTGAATAAAAAGAGAATAACCATGGATATTCGTAAGATTAAAAAATTAATTGAGCTAGTTGAAGAGTCTGGTATTACTGAGCTGGAAATTTCAGAAGGTGAAGAATCTGTACGCATCAGCCGTGCCGCTCCTATTGCAGCGCCTGTTGCATATGCTGCAGCCCCAGTTGCCGCTCCGATTGCAGCAGTTGTTGCTGCTGCTCCAGTTGCCGACGCTGCCCCAGCAGTTGTTACTGGTCATCAAGTAAAGTCACCAATGGTTGGTAGTTTCTACCGCGCAGCATCACCAGAAGCTAAGCCTTTTGTTGAAGTGGGTAGTAAAGTAAAAGTTGGCGACACATTATGTATCGTTGAAGCGATGAAAATGATGAATCAAATTGAATCGGATAAAGCGGGTACTGTTGTTGCTATCGAAGTTGAAGATGGCGCAGCGGTTGAATTTGATCAGGTTCTAGTAATCATCGAATAAGGCCAACTGTTATGTTAGATAAAATAGTAATCGCTAACCGTGGTGAGATTGCCTTACGTATTCTTCGTGCCTGTAAAGAAATGGGTATTAAGACCGTGGCAATTCACTCAACGGCTGATCGCGAGTTAAAGCACGTATTATTGGCTGATGAAACAATATGTATCGGGCCAGCACCAGCGGCGCAGAGCTACTTAAACATTCCAGCAATAATAAGTGCTGCTGAAGTTACTGGCGCAGTAGCTATCCACCCAGGCTATGGTTTCCTAGCCGAAAATGCTGATTTTGCCGAGCAAGTAGAACAGTCAGGATTTATTTTCATTGGCCCACAAGCCGATACTATTCGCCTAATGGGTGATAAAGTATCAGCAATCAAAGCCATGAAAAGAGCGGGTGTACCTACGGTTCCCGGTTCTGACGGCGTATTAGGTGACGATATGGCACTTAATAAGAAAATAGGCAAACGAATTGGCTACCCAGTTATCGTTAAAGCGTCTGGCGGCGGCGGTGGTCGTGGCATGCGCGTGGTGCGTAACGAAGGCGAACTGGTTGAAATTATTGCTATCACTAAAGCTGAAGCTAAAGCTTGTTTTAATAACGACCAGCTTTACATGGAAAAATTCCTTGAAAACCCACGTCATATCGAAGTTCAGGTCTTAGCCGATGGCCAAGGTCATGCGATTCATTTAGGTGAGCGTGATTGTTCAATGCAGCGTCGTCATCAGAAAGTTGTTGAAGAAGCTCCAGCACCTGGCATTACCGAAGAAATTCGTCGTTTCATCGGCGAGCGCTGTGCTAAAGCCTGTGTTGATATCGGTTATCGCGGTGCAGGTACTTTCGAGTTCCTTTATGAAAACGGTGAGTTCTATTTCATTGAAATGAATACCCGTATTCAGGTTGAACACTGTGTTACTGAAATGGTTACTGGTATTGATTTAATTAAAGAGCAACTGCGAATTGCTGCTGGTCAACCTTTATCAATTACTCAAGATGAAGTTAAAATTCGCGGCCATGCGATCGAATGTCGGATCAATGCTGAAGACCCAGTAACTTTCATCCCATCACCGGGTGAAATCAAACGTTTCCATGCCCCAGGTGGCTTAGGTATTCGTTGGGATTCTCACATCTATGCAGGGTACAAAGTACCACCGCATTATGATTCGATGATCGGTAAGCTAATTACCTATGGTGAGAGCCGTGGCATTGCGATTGCCCGGATGCGTAATGCACTGAGCGAACTGGTTGTTGAAGGGATTAAAACCAATACCCCATTACAACAAAGCATTATGGAAGATGAAAACTTCCAAAACGGTGGCGCTAACATCCACTATCTTGAGAAAAAATTAGGCATGTAAGCTGTCGTTTTTCTCAATTATTAAAAAACCAGCCTTCGTGCTGGTTTTTTTATGTGCCTAGTTAATCTCATGGGCTATAATCCCCAGCAATAATACTGACACAATGAGTAACTGATGCCTTGGATCCAATTAAAAATAAACGCAACCGATAAAACGGCCGAACACTTAGGTGACATTTTAAGTGACAGCGGTGCCCTATCGGTGACCTTTTTAGATGCCAAGGACAACCCGGTATTTGAACCACTGCCTGGCGAAACACGCCTATGGGGTGACACCGATATCGTTGCGCTTTATGAAGGCGAGCAAGATATGACGGCGGTGATGGCATTTTTAACCGCTCAGCCCGAATTAGGCAGTGACTTTGCCCACAAAATTGAACCGCTTGAAGACAAAGATTGGGTCCGCGAGTGGATGGATCAGTTCCACCCAATGAAGTTTGGCAAGCGTCTGTGGATTTGCCCAAGCTGGCGTGATGTCCCAGATCCAACAGCGGTTAACGTGATGCTTGACCCAGGCTTAGCGTTTGGCACTGGCACCCACCCAACTACGGCACTGTGTTTAGCTTGGTTAGATGGCTTAGATTTAGTCGGTAAAACCGTGGTCGATTTCGGCTGTGGTTCAGGAATTTTGGCCATTGCTGCCCTAAAACTTGGCGCAAAACGGGTCGTGGGTATCGACATTGACCCTCAAGCCATTTTAGCCAGTAAAGAGAACGCTAAGCGTAATGGCGTTGAAGATCAAATTGAGCTTTATTTACCGCAAGATCAGCCAGACGATATTATTGGTGATGTCTTAGTGGCTAATATTCTAGCGGGACCACTTGAAGATCTCGCACCGCTAATGCAGGGTTTAGTTAAATCTGGCGGTCCATTAGCATTATCTGGATTATTACCGTCACAAGCAGAAAAGTTGCGTCAGGTTTATGGCCAATGGTTTGACATGGCACCAGCCACTGAGCAAGACGAGTGGATTAGACTTAACGGCGTTAAGCGTTAATCACTGTCGCGGGTGGTGATAATGTATCCATCCGCAACTTATTGTTTAGTTTGAATTAAATTTGCCTTACTAGGGCTGTAACCGTAATACTCCTTAAACACCCGACTAAAATAACTGGCAGACGAGAATCCACAATCAAGATAACTTTGAGTCACATTATGATTGGCTTGGAGCATACTCAACGCAATATTTAACCGATAGTTTCTCAGTATCTCATTGGGCGATAACCCTAAGTTAGCCATCGATATCCGTTGTAGCTTTCTGACACTCATCGCCATATTCTTAGCCATGACAGCCACGTTAAAGTTTGGATCGGCGTAATGTTCCTGGCAACACGCTTTGATCGCTGAAATAAACAAAGTGGCAGAGCCAATCTGTATCGCAGTTTCTGGTTGAAATACATGTTTTTGATTAGCCGATTGTTGGCGCTGGCTTAACTCAAGTAAATTATCGAGTTTTAATAATAAGACCTGCATATCAAAAGGCTTAGTAATAAAGTCGATCGCTTTATTATTAAGCCCTGCGATTCTTGTTTCAGGATCACTTTTTGCTGTTAGCAAAATAACAGGAATATGCTGGGTGGTTATGTGGTGGTAAAGTTTTTCACACATCGAAATCCCATCCATCACCGGCATCATAATGTCACTTAAGATCAGATCAGGCACCAGCTCGACCGCTTTCTCTAACCCTTCTTGGCCATTCGCGGCACTGATAACCTCAAATTTACTCTCGAGACACTGAGTTAAAAAATTCCTCATTTGATCATTGTCCTCAACCACCAGCACTTTGAACCGACTTGACTGAACCGGGACTGCTAGTTTATCCCTCTGAACTCCCAACTCTATTAGCTCTCCCTCTTGCTCGATGGCTTCTTGTACAAGAGAGCTCAAGCTTAATTGAGCATGTGAGGTGCTTACCCCCCCTGATTGCGGAGCATGGATAGGTAGTGATAAGACAAAGGTGCTGCCCA
>JABSRS010000010.1:0-2439 GCA_013214885.1 Gammaproteobacteria bacterium | reverse complement strand
AACACTAATCTCCCCGCCAATAGCGCGGGTAAACTCTTGGACAATCAACAGGCCAATTCCTGCCCCTTGAGTTTGACCACTTTGAGCATCAACCCTGAAAAATGGCTTAAAAATATCCTGTTGCTGCTGCTCGGATAGTCCGATCCCTGTATCAATAACTTTAATGATGATCGCATTATTATCGAGCTTGGCATCGATGCTTACCTCGCCACCAACCGGCGTAAATTTGAGACTGTTGGTGACTAAATTAAGCATGATAAACTCAAACTGCTCCATATTTGCTCGTACACAAAGGCCATCACTGCAGCGAAACTGTAAGTTTATTTTCTTGACCTGGGCAAGGTGAGTTAGTGACGCAACAATGACACTGAGTTTCATTTTTATATCAATAGACTCGAGCGGTAATTGTTGGTTTAACTTTGATTTGGCTAAACCCAATAACTGATCAACAAGTTTTAACAGCTGCTTGGCATTGTGACCGACTAAGTCGAGCTTCTTGATCGTTTCTGTATGGGTATTGAGTATCAGTTTGAGCTGCTCAATCGGCCCGAGGATTAGTGTTAAAGGGGTTCTAAATTCATGAGATATTGAAGTATAAAACATCTGGGTGTTTTCTAATGCCTGTTGTAATTCAAGCGTACGCTGAGTGACCATTTTAGCTAATTGATTCTTTTGATATACAATTTTTCGAGTTCGCCACTTAGTAATTAGCGTAATGAATAAAAGCAGTAATATTAAATAGCCAATGACTGCCCACCACGATAACCACATTGGCTGAGTGACCCTAAAATTAATTTGTTCAATTGCACTCCATATACCATTAATACTCTGGGCCCGATAGGCAATGGTATATTCCCCTGGGCCTAAGTTGGTATAGCTAATATCACGGGCATCGCTGTCGCCAACAATAGGTTGGGAGTCAAAACCGACCAACTGGTGTTCATAAACCATTAAATCGGCCCTAAAAGGATGCGTTGCGGTCACTGTGAATTGTAATTGTTTAATCTTATTGCTAAATACCAGTTTTTTCTCGCCATTTATTACCACCCCAATACCATCAATCTTTAGTTTTTCAATAAAAGTCGTTGGCGTTCGACGATCTATTTTTGCCTCGTTAGTTTTGACCACGACCATGCCATTAAGTGTTGGTGCCATCGATATAGCCAATTGATCTGAACCTAGCGCAAGCGTCTGTAATTCATTGATGTCATCACTTGGCAGCCCCTGCCCTAACCCATAATGGATGACCTCTTGCGTATTAGCACGGATCCGCAATAAACCACTTTGACTGTTAGCCCAAATATCGCCGAGGCTACTTTGAAAGAACACATTGACCCGACCATATTTTTCAGAGCCTTTAATTGATTCAAACAGTCCTGTTTCTGGTGCAAACATCAATACGCCTTTAGCGACCGTACTTAACCACAATTTATGGTCATTACTAGAAAAAATAGACGTAACCTCGCGCTCTGTCAGCGCAATGTCATATTGATGATGACGTTGCTTTTTCAGATCATAGCGATGTAGTTGATTACGCCATACGCTCCAAATAACATCTTCGCTGTCGATTGTTGCATCATCATCATTTTCTAGCGATGAGATAAAAATTTCGCGGTGACCTAATGCCTCGGGTAGTTGCACTAGCGTTTGGTTAATTAGGCGATAGACACCGCCTTTGGCGTAAATATAATGCTGCCCCGTTGAGTAGCTAAAAATAGCACGTGGGTGCGCATAACCACTGCCTAATTGCCAGTTGGCAAATAAGGCAACTGGCTGCATTTTATTTGGTTCAATCAGATAAACCGTTTTAAAGGTGCGCACTAGCAAGCCTTGGTCGATCAAGTAAAGTTGAAATACTTCATTATTTTTTAATATATTTTTCAGCAATGGTGACAGCAACAGAGTTTGCTGATCGTTAAGGGTTACCTCAGACACCAGGCCACGTTGCCGAGAGATCATATAAATATTGCCATATAAAGTGACAATATTTCCGAGCTGAAAATAGTTACCATCAACAATATTAATGTGGTGATATTGAAATGCGAAAGTATCGGGATGAAAGTATGCGACGCCAGCATTACCTGAGATATAGACGTTGCCACTTTTACCTTCTCTAATCGATAAAATTGAGCCGCCTAATGGCGAATTTGGGTTGCTACTGTCTGCGACATACTGGATAAAGTCATTACTTTGCGGTCGATATAAGTTAATCCCTCGGTGTGTACCAACCCATATCCGCCCAGTACTGTCCTCAAATAAAGCCCCGATATTATTATCACTCAAGGAGTTTGGTTGTTGAGCAAGCTTACGATAGCGGGTTAGTTTTCGACTGAGCAGATCATAAACAAATAAGCCATCAAGCGAACCAAGCCATAGTTGTTGCGATGAATCTAACATCAAGTTCCGTAAATTTAGTTCAGCATTGCCTAGCCCCAAGTT
>JABSRS010000001.1 GCA_013214885.1 Gammaproteobacteria bacterium | reverse complement strand
CAGGCCACTAATCCGCGTCAAAATCATCATTTAAGCCATCTTCACCTTCTAATCAAGACCAAATACATTTATTACCGATCAATGAGTTAATGATTGATAATCATAATAATATCTACTATTGTCTGCCTATGTATAAAATTCAGGCTGAGAATGGTTAATTCTACAGCCTCGTTAGGTGCAAGGGAGTGTTATGCGAAACATAGCAGAAAATATTTGGATATTTGATGGTAAAGCAGTGCAATTTCTTACTTTACCGTTCACGACACGAATGACGGTTATACGCTTATCGACAGGCGAACTCTGGGTTCATAGTCCGATAAAGCTCAATGAAATTATTCAAACCCAAATAGATCAGTTAGGGACAGTAAAATACTTAATAGCCCCTAATCACTTGCACCATTTATTCTTGGCTGATTGGAAATTAATTTACCCTGATGCAATCTGCTATGGAACTGATGAGGTGATTAAGAAGCGGTCAGACATAAGCTTCGAGCATTCACTTAATCAGGGTCAAGACTGGCCTTGGTCAAAAGACGTTGAACAGGTGCTATTTACGGGCTCACCTTTAATGGAGGAATGTGTTTTCTTCCACAAAAGTTCTACAACCCTAATTGTAACTGATTTAGTTGAAAACTTTACAGGCGATGATTTTAATTGTTGCCAACGTTTTATAGCTAAAGGAGTTGGTATATTAGCCCCAAATGGGAAAATGCCATTGGATTGGCGTTTAAGTTTTATGTTTAGTAAACCGCAAGCACGTACACATTTATCTGTGATTTATGATTGGCAACCGAAGGTGGTTATTATGTCTCATGGGGTGATAGTTGAACAAGATGCAGAAGCTTTTCTAAAAGGTTCTTTCAGTTGGTTAATATAATTAATTCGCTAGTGAGTCTGCACCTAACAAGGTAATTAAACGGAACTAAAACAGTGGGTTAAATTTCGCTTCACTCCACATTTTAACCCACTATTTTAGTCCGCTTATTGCGGCGTTGAGGCTGTAGAATTAATAGTTTTGATTAAAACAGGTTAAAATCGAGCTCGTGTAACGTAATATAAGCGACGATCTCAAAGTGGGTAATGCATTTGATAGCCTTATTTTGACGTGTTTTGGTAATTTTTTATAAATTCTACAGCCCCGTTATATGTACTAAGGAAATTTTGCCGATGATGTTACAAATTACAGTATTATTACTTGCCGCTCTAAATGGTGGATGGATGATATTTGACGGTATTCACGTAATAAGAAACGGAAAATATTTTGGTCCACCTGAGCCAGGGGCGTGGAGTAAAATTATATCTAAATGTGGTTTGGATCCATTTTCTATCGGACCTCTTTTTATTTTCTTAGGTGTAATGTGGTTAAGTTCAGCTGTAGGTTTAGTTCTTGAGTTTCAATGGGGCTATGTTGCTCTATTAATTACCGCTATTTCAACCCTTTGGTATATAAAAGTAGGAACTATAATTTCTATTATTACAATATGTTGCCTTGCTTTCTTAAACTGAGTGTAACGTACATATAAGCTATTAAAGCGGGACAAATTACAGTTGGCTGGTTCCGCTCGCTTCACATTTTAGCCAACTACAATTTGCCCCTTAATAGGGCGCTATAAGCCTAGGTGATATGAACAAAGCTAAGCACTTTGCAATCTACATTGTATCAATCACAATTTTTATTGTACTTTTTGTTCAAGCTGGAGCAGAAATTGTAACTCAATATACAATGTATACCTCTGGTTATTCGGATAACGAAAGATATCAACTAGCAGACGATATGGGATTTGGTATCTTATTAATGTTTTGGCTAATTCCTGAAGTTATATTAGGCATTATTGTTGGTTGGTTTGTGGGTAAACAAATTAACCTCAAACTATTCGGCTTATAACAAATAAGAATAGGTGTCGCGCAGCCGACACCTTATTCGGGTGTTGGACAAGCCCGTGGTTGTGCCTTATATAGTAAATAGTGATACTGGATCTAATGGGCCTGCTGCCTGTGAGAAAATTCAAGGCGAGCGGCATTAACGAATAAAGTGAAAGCACTTTATATCAGAGAGTTAGCGTTTTTCATCAACGTCAATATCCTCCTTTGTGTCAAGTTGTGCCATTATCCTTATTATGTTGGTCACACTTAGGTCGTTCGCGTGATGCCCACGCACGACATTTCATGTTGGCAGCACGGGCAAATACGTTTGGCTCGGCGCTTAATCTCGGTTTGCACTGGCGCTAGCCAGTTGTTGGTCCGCATTAAGTTCAGCATGATCTTAATGCGTATTGCCTTGGCATTACCGCGTAAAAAACCATAATCACGCACGCGTTGCAGTCCCTTTGGTAAGACGTGTTCGAGGATTAACCATAAAAATTCCAGCGTCGGTAAGGTGCGGTGTTTTCGTTTTGCTTTCTTGGTATTTAAAGGTCACGTTATTGCTGTTTATCGCGGTGATGTCATGATCTGACAGCACCCCGCGATATAAATAACGTGATAAATATTTTAAGGCTGGTAAGCCGTAGCCGACCTTTTTGCAATCGACAACCCATTTTGTCGGCAGCGGCTTGTCTCCCCACGTTGGTAAATTCAAGCTTTCATGTTGCGTTATCCCCTCAAGCATTCTGGCTCGCCATACCTTAGCTAATGCAAATTCATTAAAGAGGTAGCCTGTCTTGCCTTTAAGCCACACATTTTTGGTGGGTTCATAGCTTCCAGAGGCCACAATAATATGCAAATGTGGGTGGATTTCTCGCCGTCTGCTATGAGTATGAAGTACGCTGGTAAAGCCTAGTTGCCCCTTTTGTTGTCGTAAAGCGAAGTCCTTGAGTACGGAAGACGACACACTAAACATGAGTTTGTACAGCGCTTTAGGCTGTGCTCTTGCGAGATCTCTTAGCTCAAAGGGCAGCGTGAAGGTCACCATAAAATACGGAACGGGCAATAGCTTTTTCTGTTGCCGCGCTAACCAAGTTAATTGTCGCCTAATAGTGGAATGTTGGCATTGAGGGCAATGTCGATTGCCGCATGACAGTGGGTGGCTCTCAACATGCTCACAATGTTGGCAGGATAACATAGCGAAAATACCACGGCGCTTATCGCTTGATAATTTATTGCCATAATGTTGTTCAAAAGCTTGATGATGTTGTCGAAGCAGCTCAATGAAACGGTTCATGATAAATCCCACGCCAAAGTGAGCGTATCGGCTAATCTGTTTAGCAGGATGACATTGCTTTGCTGTTTAATCTGGGTCAAATGGGCGTAACGCGCCGTGGTATTTAAACTGGCATGGCCCAGTAGAATTTGTAGTGAGCGTAAATCGAGTCCTTGTTCGATCAGGTGTGTCGCAAAGCAATGTCTGAGTGAATGCGGGCTGATGAGTTTGTTGATCTGGCAATCTCGCAGCACTTGTTTAATCGCTTTTTGCACGCCGCCTTTATCCATTGGAGAATCTTTTCCATGACCGAGTCTGGGGAAAATCAACCGAGGATGATGGTGAGTTAACCAATGCTGGCGCAGTGCAGATAAGGTGCGTGAAGGTAGGGGAACCAAACGATCTTTACCGCCTTTTCCATGGCGAATATGCACTTGCATCATCTGACTATCAATGTCAAAAATGGTGAGGTTTAACCCTTCACCCAGGCGCAACCCCATGGAGTAAAGAGTCAGTAAAAAGATTTGATAGCGCTGTTTTTTAGTGCGGCTAATCACCAATCCAACTTGCTTGGGGGTTAAAATGTCAGGCAGGCGTTTAACCTGAGGCGGCTTAATAATATTGAACCACTCCCACTGTTTGTCGAGCGTGTAGCGATAAAAGAACTGCAAGCCATTGCGATCCAGCTTAATCGTACTCCACGAGTGCGTTTGAATAAGCGCATGAAAGTAAGTTTTTAAATCTTGCGTGGTTAATGAGTCAGGGGTTTTATCGAAAAACTCAGTGATACGGCGCACTGCACGTGCGTAGGCATCAATCGTTGAGGGGCGCATCCCTTGTAAGCGAAGATTAATAATGTGCTGTTGGTAAAGTTCATTAAAGTGTTGTTGTTCAACGTTATTCATGTTGTTATACTCCATTAGAACCATCGAGTGATGGCGTTAATGAAGTATGGTTTAGCTAAACCTCTGCCGCGTAGCGGCTGTTGTGGTTGAATTAGCAGGACACTTCAATAAAGGATTATAATCCTATTAATTGAGGTGAATATGACTAAACGAAC